>MNJC01000010.1 GCA_001920085.1 Actinobacteria bacterium 13_1_20CM_4_69_9 | reverse complement strand
GCCGATGTTGGCGAGCGGCGCGACATAGACGCGCAGCTGCTCCGTGCCGAGCGCGTCGTTCGTGTAGGTCGCGGCTCCGTCGCCGATCGCTGCGGAGACGAGCGGGCCGGTGCGGAGAACCCGGCCCCCGAGGGAGAGCGACCGCGCGACGATCGCCCCCTTTCTGTCGACTACCTCGACCAGGAGCTGCGTGCCGCCAACCGGCGAGTCCAGCGCCCCAGGGGTCGTGAGGAGCGCCGGCGCCGACGCATTCAGCTGAGCGATCTGCACGGCGCGCTGTCGCAGCGTGTGATCGAGCGAGCGGTGCAGATGCCGTGAGACGAGCACGCTCACAAGGGCCCCGCCGAGGACGAGTGCGACGACGATGCCGACAGCGGCTGCAACGACAGAGCGGAGCCGCAGTGTCATCGCGTCAGAACGAACCCGACGCCGCGCACGGTCTGGATGAGCGGGGGCTCGCCGAGCTTGCCACGCAGATACGAGACGTAGCGGTCGACGGCGTTGGGCGTCGCAGAGCGGCCGCCCCAGACGCGGTCGAGCGCCAAGTCGCGGCTGACGACCTGCTCCGGGTTGCGCAACAACAGCTCCAGCAGGCCGGCCTCGCGTGCGCTCAGCTCGAGCGACCGGCCCGCCCGCTCTGCGCGGCGCGAGCTCACATCGAGCACGAGGTCGCCGTACGCGAGCGTCTCGGCCGGCTCTTTCCCGCGTCTCTGGAGCGCGCGCACGCGGGCGAGCAGCTCCGCCGCCGCAAACGGCTTGACCAGGTAGTCGTCTGCGCCGGCGTCCAGGCCGGCGACGCGGTCGTCGACTGCGTCACGCGCCGTCAGCAGCAGGATCGGCAGCGCGAGCCCCTTGGCGCGCAGGCGCCGGCAGACGGCGAGCCCGTCCAGGCCCGGCATCGCGACGTCGAGGACCAGAACATCCGGGACGGCACGTTCCACCGCAGCGAGCGCCGCGCCGCCGTCCCCGGCCGTCGTCACCTCGTAGCCCTCGGCCGCGAGCGTGCGCTGCAGCATCCGCAGGATCGGCGCGTCGTCGTCGACGACAAGGACCGTGGACATGCGCCGACGACTGTAGCTCTACTAGCCGAACGTAAAAGCGTAGGCCGAGAGGCCGGGTGTGAAGCTCAGCTCGAGCAGCCCTTCCTGTGCGCGCGGCTGCGTCGCGAGCGTGTAGAGCTTGTCCGCCGTGACGTGAACCGTGCGGAGCGGGCGGCCGTTCAGCTTCACGTGCACGTCGCCGCGACCGGTGAGCACGAGGTGGACGGACCGCGCGAGGAAGTTCAGGCGCAGGCGCGCGCCGGGACCGGCGAGGATGCGGGTGCTCCCGACGGTCCAGGTGCCGGCATACGCGAACGAGTCCTTCAGGAGCGACGACGGGAACGTGTACTGCGCCGGAGAATTGGTGTGGAGCGGCGATCCGTCGTAATTCCCGATGCGCGCGTAGCCGAGGTACGACTCCGGGGTGCGGAGCTCCGTCGGGGTGCGGTCCGGCTCGGCGAGCGCCGGTGGCAGCTTCGTCGCGAGCAACTGGCGGATCTTCTGCTCGGTCTGCGCGTACGCGCCCTCGCCGAAGTGCACCTCGCGGATGTGACCCGTGCGGTCGACGAGGTAGTCGGCGGGCCAGTACTGGTTCTGGTACGCACTCCACGTCGCGAAGTCGTTGTCGAGTGCGACCGGGTAGTGGATGCCGAGGCGGTGCACCGCCTGGCGCACGTTGCCGAGGCTGTGCTCGAACGAGAACTCCGGCGAGTGCAGGCCTAGGATGACGAGGCCTTTCGAGCGGTAGCGCTCGTCCCAGCTCTTCAGGTACGGCAGCGTGCGCAGGCAGTTGATGCAGGAGTACGTCCAGAAGTCGACGAGCACGACCTTGCCGCGAAGTCGCTCCATCGTCAGGGGCGCGGAGTTGATCCACGCAGTGATGCCCTGGATGTCCGGCGCCTGCGGGTACTTCTGCGTGCTCTGCCTCGCGCCGCTGAGATGCGCCAGCTGGTCCTCCGCCTGGCCGTTCCCCTCGATTCGGTCCTGGACCCACTGCGCGTAGCTCGGCACCTTCGTCTGCAGGCTCTCGGCCCAGCCGTTGTAGATCACCACCGCGGCCGCCGCCATCAGCACCCCGCCGGCGACGCGCACCGCCTGTGCGTGCGTCCGAAAGCTCGTCGCGACCCGCCGGCTGCCGGCCGCTATCGCGAGCAGCGGGAGCGCCGCGCCGATCGCATACGCAAGTGCGATCACGACGAGCCAGCCGCCGACGCGGTCGCGCCCCACGTTCGATGTGAGCGCGGCCAGGACGGGCCCGCCGCACGGGATGAAGACGAGACCGAGGGCCGCGCCCAGCACGAAGCCGCCGCCGAGATCGCCGACGCGGTAACGCGTCATGAACGCGAGCGGCCGTTCGGCCCACTCGCCGATCCGCGGGACGATCAGCGTCAGCGCGAGCAGGCCGAGCAGGACGGCGCCGATCTGAATCTGGTGCTGCTTCCCGATCCCGAGCAGCCCCCACAGCCACGCGCCAGCGAGCAGGAACGCCGTGAACGTCGTGACCAGCCCGGCCGCGATCGCGTAGGGACGCCGTGTCGTGCCGGGGCCTCCCGGGCGTGTCGGCCGACTTCTTCCGCCGCTTCCGCCGCTTGCGCCGCCGGGAGCGCCCGGACGTGAGCTTGGGCTGCGGGAGGTTCTCGGCGAGCGCGCCGGCGACTTCCTGCACGGTGCCCAGGCGTTCCCGCGCCGCTTCGATCAGCTGCGTTGCGCGCGGCGTGTAGCCCTCCGCGGAGGCCAGCAGCGCCGCGCCCACCGGCACCGGCAGCTCGAGAGCCGCGTTGACGAGCTTCGCGGCGTTCTCCTCGTGCCGGTGGCCGCGCGAGTTCGCCAGCGCACCGAGCAGCCGCTTGGCCTCGGGGAACTCCGCGCTCGCACGGCGGTCCTGCTGCTTGCGCGACGCGCGCGCGAGGCGCCACGTCCACCGCGCGAGGATCTGGTCCGGCGCGTCGGCCTTCCCTTCCGAGATCGCGCGCAGCAAGATGCGCACGCCGCCCATCCGGTCCTTCTCCCAGGTCGGCGCCTGCGTGACGAGCGTGACCAGATCGTCGAAGTCGGCGCGCTCGACCGTCATGGAGACGCGGTCCGACAGCGCCATGATCCGCAGCCGCCGGTTCGGGTTCTCCGCGGCGCACGTCGCGAGGAACTGCTCGAGCGTCCCCTTGGAGGCGCCGCGAGCCGTCAGCTTCTCGACGAACGCGGCGCGCTCGTCGAAGCGAATCTGGCGGCCGGCGATCGTCGCCCAGTAGCGCTGCTCCTCCTCGTCCAGATACTTCGGATCGACGCGCTGCCATTCGCGCGTGATCACGGCAAGCCTTCGTCGCACGTCCGGCGTCACGGGGACGAGCCACGGCGCCGGCGTCAGCTTCCTTCGCGCGCGGCGCTGCACGCGCCGGCGCGGTGCCGGCGTGACGCGCGCGCCTTCGCGGTAGAAGTCCGCGTCGAGGAGCGAGTGCAGCGAGATGACCCGCTCGTTGTGTGTTGCCGCCTTGGGAACGAAGTCGACGACGACGCCGGCCTCCTTGCGCGCATGCGTGCGCATGATCCGCCCGATGCGCTGCTGGTAGACGCGCCGCGAAGCGGTCGGCGCAAGGTGCATGCACACGGTCGCACGCGGCGAGTTCCAGCCTTCCGCGAGCAGCATCGCGTTGATGAGGACGTTGATCTCGCCGCGTTCGTACGCCGCCAGCGTCTCGGCGAGCTTGACGGGCGGAGTCCGGCCGGACACGGCCTCCGCCGCGAGCCCCGCCGCGCGGAACTCCTGCGCGAGGTTGTACGCGTGCTCGACGCCAGCCGCATAGACGATGCCGGGTGTGTTGTCGAAGCGGTCGCGGTAGAGGCTCGCGGCCGCCTGGTTCAGCGCCTGGTGGTCGAGGGTCTTGGCAAGGATCTCCTGGTCGAAGTCGCCGCCGACGATCGGGACCTGGTTGATCGCCGCCACCGGCGGGACGCGCAGGCAGCGCAGCGGCGCGATCAGCCCGCGTCGCGCAGCGTCCTGCAGCGGCAGGTCGTCGACGGAGGCCGGGAAGACGTCGGACACCTGCTTGGCGATCAGCTGCTCGGTCGCCGTCATGCCGATGTAGATGGGCTCGGGGAACGCGCGGATCGCGCTCGACGTCTTCTCTCCGAGCGCGGTGTGCGCCTCGTCGCAGATCACGAGCTGATACGCGTCCCGCGAGAGCGAGGCCTGGTGGCGCGCGAACCACGCGTACGTCTGGATCGTGAGCGGGTTGCCGCCGCGCAGCGGCTCCGTGCCGCCCTCGATCGGCGGCGAGAAGCGGTCGCCGTACCCCTCGGTGGTCAGGTCGCGCTGGAACTGAGAGACGAGCAGGCGGCGGTGCGTGAGGATGAGCACGCCGAGCGTGCGAGCGGCTTCGACGAAGCCGGCCGCGGCGATCGTCTTGCCCGAAGCGGTCGGATGGCGGAAGCGATAACGCCGCACCGCGCCCGGATCGGGCCCGCGGAAGCCGTCCTGTTCCTCGTCGTCCTCGTCGAGGACGTCCTCGGACGAGTCCTCCTCGGGCTCCGGCTCGTCCTCGACCGCCTCGACGACGGCGCCGTTGCCGTTCGCCTCCTTCTCGTGCGACGCGATCAGCTCGGTGAGCATCCCCGCCAGCGCGTCGACCTGGTGGCGGCGGAGCTCGGTGCCGGAGGCGAGGTGCGGCCGCGACTCGGCGAGCACGCGCTCGAGCCCGAGCATGAGGCCGTACTGGACTTTCCAGCCGGGCGACGGCTCGCGCCGGCCCGCCTCGATCTCGGCAAGGGCGTCGTCGAGCGCGCGCCGGCGGGACGTTCCGGGCGCGAGCGAGACGGCCGCGTCTTCGCCCTCCCGGAGGAAGGGCTCCCCGGCCCAGGCTTCGGCTCGGAGGGCGGCGGCCGCCAGACCGTCCGTTGCCTCCGACGCTGTCGTCGGCTGCTCTTTGATCTCCTGCATGAACGCAGCGCTTACACGGGCGCTGCACTGTCAGAAAAGGGCGACCCCGCAAATCCCCAAGGCGCGGGTCGTGTCAAACAGTATATCGGCTTACCCCCCGAGGCCTCCGAATACCGCAAATGGGTTGGAGGGGGCGACCTCGTAGACCAGCTCGCCGCCCGGCTCCACGTGGCCGTGGACGCGCTTGGCGAGCTCGACGGCCTGCTCGCGATCGGACGTGCCCGCGATGACGAACGTGAACGTCCGCGAGACGTCGAAGCCCTCGGACCGGAGCTGGTCGGCGAGCTTGTCGGCCTCGCCGAGGCTCTCGCACTCGACGCGGACCTCCCAGGGCGCGTAGCCGCGGCGCAGGAGATCCTCCTCGACGTCGCCCGCGTCGGGCTCGTCGTCCCAGCGCTCCTCGTCGTGCAGCCAGCGTTCCGTGACGAAGCGCTTCGGCGCCAGGCCCTCTTCCTGCAGCTCCTGCTCGACGACGCGGCTCGCCTGCTCGGCCTGCATGCCCGTCGCCGCGTAGACGAAGATGGTGTCGCCGTCGCGCGACACCGCAAGCCGCTGCTCGCGCAGCTCGTCGGCGAGCTCCTCGGCGTCGCCTTTCGTCACGCCGAGCCGGTCCAGGAAGCCGCGGGCGCCCTCCTCGTCGGGTAGCTCGATGCGAATGCGCCAGTCGTCCTGTGCCATCAGGCGGGTGCTCCGGCTCTCATCTCGGCGAAAGTGTTACCGAATTGGCGCTCCGACAGGCCGATCTGGTCGAGATGCTTCGTGATCCCGCCGAGGAAGAACGGCCAGCCGGCGCCGAGCAGCAGTCCCGTGTCGACGTCGGCAGCCTCCTGGACGACGCCGTCCTCGAGCAGGCGGTGGATCTCGTCGGCGACGGCTTCGAGCACCTCGTCGACGATCTGCTCCCGCGTGCGCGGCGCGTCCTCCAGCACGAACGGCTCGCCGCCGTCGGCGAGCGCGGCCAGCGCCGGCGAGAGCGGGAAGCGGTCGGGAAACGCCTCGTGCATCCGCTCGAGCACGTGGTTGGCGACGCGCGGCCCGACCATCTGCAGCAGCACGGACGGCGCCATCGGCATGCCGAGCGACATCACGGCCGCGTCGACCTCTTCGACGGGAGTGCCGTGCTCGACGGCGTCCATGATCACGCGCGTCATCCGCGTCAGCACGCGGTTGACGACAAAGCCCGGCGCGTCTTCGACGAGGATCGGCCGCTTGCGCAGCTTCTCTCCGACATCCCATACCGTCGCGAGCGCCTCGTCGGACGTTTCCTCCGCGCGCACGACCTCGAGCAGCGGCATCACCGCGACCGGGTTGAAGAAGTGCATGCCCGCGACGCGCTCCGGCCGGCGGAGGTCGGCCGCCATCTCCGTGATCGGCAGCGCCGACGTATTCGTCGCGAGGACGCAGTCGTCGCGCACGACCTCTTCGAGCTCCGCGAACACCTGCTTCTTGATCCCGAGCTCCTCGAACACCGCCTCGAGCACGAGCTCGCAGTCCTCGAAGCCGGCGTAGGTCGTGCCGCCGGTGACATTCCCTTCGATCTCGGAGATCGCCTCGTCGACGATCTCCCGCTTCACATCGCGGATGACGATCGGCACCTGCAGACGCTTCGCGAACAGCGCCGCGATCTGCCTGCGGACCGGGCAGCAGTTCGCCGATCGCCTCCTCCTCCCGCGCGTAGCCCTCGTCCACCGACCAGCGTTGTGCGCCTTCGATCAGGTCGAGCGCGGCGTACGGCGCCGGAGCGGCGCCGTGGACGGCGTCGTCGACGTCGTTCCGCGCGCGCCGGAAGACCTTGTCGGCGTCCGACCAGTCCGCCGCCGCGCGTTCGAACGGACGGTCGGCGAGCGCGCGTGCGAACGCGAGCGAGTCGTCGACGAACTCGACGGCTTCGAACAGGCGGTCGGCGATCCCGAGCTCGGCGACGTCGGCAGCTCTGAGCATCCGGTTCTGCCGTAGCGGGTTCGTGACGATGACCTTGATCGCCGCCTCGGGCCCAACGAGGCGCGGCAGCAGCTGTGTGCCGCCCCAGGCCGGGAAGAGGCCGAGGAACACCTCCGGGAACGCGAAGTGGCGCACGGAGCTCGCGATCGTTCGCGCTGTGCAATGCAGTGCGAGCTCGACGCCGCCGCCGAGACACGCGCCGTTGATCGCGGCGACCGTCGGGAACGGCAGCGCGCGTAGCCGGCCGAACAGCTCGTGCCCGGCCCGCGCGCCTTCGACGGCCCGCTCGCGCGTGATGTTCGGGAACTCCGTGATGTCCGCCCCCGCTGCGAAGAAGAACGGCTTGCCGGTGATGACGGCGGCGCGATACGCGCCGCGCTCGAGCTCGTCGAGCGCGCCCTGAAGCGACTCCAGCGCGGCCTCGCCGAAGAACGTCGGCTTCGTCCAATCCTCTCCGTTGTCGATCGTCACGAGCGCGACGTCGCCGGCGCGCGTGACCTTGAACTCAGTGGCCGGCGCCAAGGTTCTCCCACAGGAGGGCCGCGCCCATGCCCATGCCGACGCACAGCGCCGTCAGTCCGTAGCGCACGTGCGGGCGCTCCTGGAAGCCGTAGGCGAGCTGCGCCATCAGGCGGACGCCCGTCGCCGCGAGCGGATGGCCGCAGGCGATCGCGCCGCCGTAGGGATTGAGGCGCTCGTCCCCGGGATCGACGCCCATCCCGTCGCACCATGTCAGCACCTGCACTGCGAACGGCTCGTTCAGCTCGAACAGGCCGATGTCGTCGAGGCCGAGGCCGGTCTGGCCGAGCACGCGCTTCGTGGCCGGGATCGGCCCGATGCCCATCAGCTCCGGCTCCACGCCCGCGAACGCGAAGGCGACAAGGCGCATCTTCGGCGCGAGGCCGAGCTCCCGCGCCGTCTCCTCCGCGGCGAGGAACGCGGCCGTCGCGCCGTCGGTCAGGCCGGCGGAATTGCCGGCCGTCACGCGCCCGCCCGGACGGAACGGCGTGCGCAGGTTCGCCAGTCCTTCCATGGACGTGTCCGGCCGGAGAAACTCGTCGCGCTCGGCAGACTTCCAGCCGTCGCCGGTGAAAACCGTCATCGGGACGACCGTCGCGCGCATGACGCCGTTCTGCCACGCTTCGGCTGCGCGCTGCTGTGAGCGCACGGCGTACGCGTCTGCGTCCTGCTTCGTGATCTGGGGAAAGCGGTCGTGCAGGTTCTCCGCCGTCGCGCCCATCGTCACCGCCGACGTGTCGACGAGCCGCTCGGCGACGAAGCGCGGGTTGAAGTCGACCTCCTCCGCCATCGGGTGATGGCCCATGTGCTCGACGCCGCCCGCGAGGACGACGTCGCAGGCGCCGTACGCGATCTCACCGGCGCCGGCGGTCACGGCGGTGAGCGCACCGGCGCACATTCGGTCGACGGCGAAGCCCGGCACGGACTGCGGGATGCCGGAGAGGAGCGCGACGTCCCGCCCGAGCGTCAGCCCCTGGTCGCCGACCTGCGCGGTCGCGGCGAAGATGACGTCGCCGATTCGCTCGACCGGGATGGCCGGGTTCCGGCGGATCAGCTCGCGCACGACCTTGACGGCCATGTCGTCGCCGCGCGTCTTCCAGAAGATGCCCTGCGGGCCCGCGCGGCCGAAAGCCGTGCGGACGCCGTCGACGAACACGACCTCGCGGCGCTCCATTGTCCTGATCCTATGCCGCGTTTTCGAGCCGGGCGCGCAGGTCTTCGAGCTGCCAGCAGTCCGCTTCGAACGGCTTGCCGTCGTACTGCAACAGCACTCGGCCGCCGGTCTTCAGCTTCCCGTCGCGACAGGCGTCGAGCAGGCGCCGATACGTCTCGAGCCCGTCGCCGGGGGCGTAGACGGCGTCGTCCGGCTCGTCGTCGTAGCGCGAATCGTGCCGAGACTCGGGCAGGTAGGGGAGGTTCGCGACGATGAGGTCGACCGGCGCGGGCACCGGATCGAGGAGGTCGCCGCGCAGAACGTGCACGCGGTCGGCGACGCCGTTCTTTTCGGCATTCGCCTGGGCGAGCTCGACAGCATCCTCGCTCGTGTCGGTCGCCCAGACTTCGATCTCCGGCTTGTTGATCGCGAGGGCGACTGCGATCGCGCCGCCGCCCGTGCCGACGTCGGCGATGCGCATCGGCACGCCGTCGATGCGCTCGAGGGCGGCGTTCACGAGCGCCTCCGTCGTCGGGCGCGGCGTGAACACACGCCCGGGCGCAGTCTCGAGCTGAACGTCGCAGAAAGTCGTTTTCATAAGCTCCGGCCGTGACGGATTGGGGGAAGCACGCACGGCGCGAACAGGAACGGTACCGCGACGGCGAGGATCGACTGCCGGGTATGGAGGATCACGACGCTCGCCAGCGCCAGTTGACGCGGATGGGCAACGCCGCGGCCGGAGCCGGGATCGCGGAGCTCATGGGCGGCAATACGGAGGAGGCGCGGGAGTGGTTCGCCAAAGCGGTCGAGCGCTACCGCGAAAGCTACGAGCACGCGCCTCCGGGGAGCTGGGGGCGGCCGATCGGAATCCTGAAGGCACACGTGCTCGCAGGCGACTGGGAGGGTGCCGCGCGCGACGCGGAGTGGACGCTGGAGCAGGGAGCGGCCGCTTTCCTGCCGCAGTCGGCGACGCGCTCGCGATGATCGCGGCGCAGGACGTGCTCGGCTACATCGAGGCGATCGAGGCGGTGCTCGAGTCCTTCGAGGCCCGCGACGAGTACCTCGAGGACCTGCCCGCCGCGGACACCGTCATGGTGCTGCAGCAGCTCGCCGCCCGCCGAGACATGAAGGCGGAGCTCAGCTCGCCCCTCCTGCCCTGATCAGTCCTGGTCGGCGGGCGGGTGCGCGAACAGGGTCAGGACGACCTTGTCCGCGGACACGTCTTCCTCCGCGCGCGCCCTATCCAGGAAGTCGGTCATCAGCCGGAGCGCGTGCTCCATCGACAGCCGCACCTCGAGCTGCGCGCCGCGGAACGCGCCCGCCTCCGCATAGCTCGCGTGCGCGCGTTGGACCTGCTCGATCATGGCCGCCTGCAGGTCGCTAGCGCCGCCCGCGGCCAGCAGCTCGGGGGCGACGCGGAAGACCCGCGCGACCGCGCGGTACGGCTTCTCGCGCCCGCGCCCTTCCACGCCGGCGAGCTCGATCAGCCCCGCCCTCAGCAGCATCCGCACGTGGAAGTGGAGGTGGCCCGGGTCGACGCCGAGACGCTGGGCGAGCTCCCTGTTCGTGAGTTGCCACTCGGCGTCCTGGCCGAGCATTTCCAGGACCCGAACGCGGAGCGGATGGCCGAGCGCCTTCAACTGCTCCGGCTTGTCGAGTATGAGCGTGTCCTGCACTGCCCGGCAGGACTTCTACATATAGATACGCCTCTGTCAAGCAGGAAGCTTGGCTGCAGCAGCGCGATCCAGGATTACAACGGTTCTCCCGTCGTCGGCTCGCACGAGGCTCGCGGGCGTCTCCTCGCTCGGCTCGCCCGCGAACGCACGCGCGGCGGCCTCGGCCTTTTCCTCGCCGGCGAGCAGGAAGATGATCTCGCGCGCGGCGCGGAGCGCGGGCAGGCTCAGCGTCACGCGGTCGACGAACGGCTCGAGCCCCGGCTCCGCCGGCAGGACCTTCTTGCGCTCTCGCAGCGTCGGGGCGTTCGGGAAGAGCGACGCGATGTGCCCGTCGGGCCCGACGCCGAGCAGCAGGAGGTCGAGCTGAGTGTCGCCGAGCTCGCGCTCATAGTCGGCGGCGGCTGCTTCCTTCCCGAGCTCACCCTCGATTCGGTGCACGGCGCGCGGCTGGCGGTCGATGCGGTCGAGCAGCGCCCGCTTGGCCAGGCCGTAGTTCGACTTCTCGTCGTCGGGGGGCACGCACCGCTCGTCGCCCCACCAGAGCTCGACGTTGCTCCAGTCGGGCTCGCGCTTGGCCGCCTCTTCGTACGCCCGTTCCGGCGTCTTCCCTCCCGTGAGCACGACGTGCCCGCCTTCGCGCGCGGCCCGCGCGAGCCGCTCGGCGACGACGGCCGCAAGCTCGCGCTCGTCCTCGACGACGACGAGGTCGAGGTCGTTCACTGCTCGCCGGCGGCGAGCTCTCGACTTCGTTCCATCGCGGCCTGGATCGCGTTGAGGAACGCCGCGCGCACACCTGCCTGTTCCAGCTCGCGGATCGCGCGAATCGTCGTCCCGCCGGGTGAGGTCACCGCCTCCCGGAGCTCGACCGGGTGCATTTTCTCGTCGCGGAGAAGCTTCGCGGTGCCGAGCATGGTCTGCACGACGAGCTGCGTCGAGGTCTCGCGGCCGAGGCCGAGCAGGATGCCCGCCTCGATCATCGCCTCCGCGAGCAGCGCGAAGTACGCGGGGCCCGAGCCCGAGACCGCGGTGACGGCGTCCATGTACGTCTCCGGCACGCGCGCGACGGCGCCGAGATGGGTCAGCACTTCCTCGGCGAGGTCGAGGTGCTCGTCGCCCGCGTGCGCGCCGGCGCACAGGCCCGCGATCCCCTCGTGCACGAGCGCAGGCGCGTTCGGCATCGCGCGGACGACGGGCACGCCGTTCGTGAGCCGCGCTTCGATCTGCGACGTCGGGATCGCGGCCGCGACCGAAAGAACGGTTTGCTCCGGCGTGATCAGCCCGCCGACCTCGCCAAGCAGGACGTCGAAGTCCTGCGGCTTCACCGCGATCACGATCAGGCCCACGCCGGCGACGGCGCTGGCGTTGTCGAGCGTCCCGTCGACGCCGTGGCGCTCCTTCAGCTCGGCGAGCCGCTCCTCGCGGCGTCCCGTGACGACGATGTCGGCGGGCTTGCGCCAGCCGGAGCTGAGCAGGCCGGCGAGCAGCGATTCGCCGATCTTGCCGGCGCCGAGGATCGCGATTCTCCGGTTGGCGGCCATGGCTCCGGAGTCTAGGTGTCGCCGCGCCGCGCGGAAATCGTCACGCGTTTGTCACGGATACGGGGGCGGTACGGGGTCAGACCCCGTCACGCTTTTGTCACACGTACGGGGCCAAACCGGGCCCGCCCCTAAAGGCGATCCAGCGCCGCCCGGTAACTCGCGAGCGTCGCCTCGTCGCGGAAGACGAAGCGCGCAACCTCGACCGACGGATGCGCGGCGAGGGCCTCCTTCGTCGCCGCGACAGCCACCGGCGCGGCGAGCTCGACCGGATAGCCGTATGCGCCTGTCGAGATCGCCGGGAACGCGACGGACCTGCAGCCGTGCTCGTCGGCAAGCTCGATCGCCCGGCGGTGGCACGACGCGAGCAGCTCCTCCTCGCCGCCGTCGCCGCCGTGCCAGATCGGGCCCACCGCGTGGAAGACGTAGCGCGCGGGGAGGTCGCCTCCGCGCGTCGGCTTCGCGTCGCCCGGCTCGCAGCCGCCGAGACCGCGGCACTCCTCGAGGATCGACGGGCCGCCGGCGCGGTGGATCGCACCGTCGACGCCGCCGCCGCCGAGCAGCGTCGGGTTCGCGGCGTTGACGACGGCGTCGACGTCCTGCCGCGTGATGTCGCCGATCACGAGCTCGATCACGCGTACGCGGGACGCGGAAAGCGCGTCGGCCGCTCGGCCGGCAACGGCATCAGCCCGTGCTTGAACGCGGTCGCCAGGTAGACGCTCGCGAGCCCCGCCCACTCCCCGTAGGGAGCGAGCAGCTCCGCGGTCTCGTGACCCTCGACCCAGCGGCCGCGCAGGCGCGACATGAGCTTGATCAGCGACAGATCGCCGACGAGGCCGCGTTCGTGCCGGCCGAGACCCTCGAGGCAGACGACGCCCGCCGACCACGGCCCGAGCCCGCGCTCGCGCTCGATGAACGCGGCGGCGCGTTCCGTCGGCAACGTTCGCAGACGCTCGAGGTCGATGGAACGGGAGATGCGGACGAGCGCCGCGGCGCGCCGCGCATGCAAGCCGAGCTGCTTGTGGAAGTAGTCGACGACGGCCGAGTCCCGCCACCAGGAGATCGGCACGAGGAAGTCGTCGAGAAGACCGACGACGGCGACGACGCCGGCGACTCCGAGCAGCGTCCACGCAATCGGCACGAGTTGCTCGCGGCGAAGCACCAGCGAGCGGCCGAGGAAGTACGCACCGACAGGGACGAGATCGTGCTTGAGCGCGAGCCCGATCGCAGAATGGTCGGCAGAGCCGTCGAGGGACGACTCCGGCAGCACCGCGTACACGCAGACGAGCACGCCGAACGCGGCGGCGAGCACGTCGACCGCCCGAATCTCGAACGCGAGCCGCCGCGCACGGACCGCATCGACGAGCACGCGCGCAAGCGCGACTCCGAGCAGGATCTCCTTCCAGGCCTGGAGGGCGGTCAGAGCGCCCCCACGCACGCCGGCGCCGTACAGGGCCGCCATCACCGCGTTGTGGGCGGCGAGGCCGATCAGCCACGCGTACAGCGCCGCGACAGGCCGTCGCCAGACGAGGAGCGCTGCGGGAACGAGCAGAAGCCCGTACAGCGCGAGCGCGAGCCCCGAAGCCATCAGGCGAGAGTAAACCGGGCGAGGACGCGCGTCCGCCCCCGGCTAGTCGCGGAACGTCTCGATCTAGCTACCCCACGGCAACATGGCTTTTCCCTCCTTCCCCCAAGCGTCCGCAGAACGAGGCTCATGTTGCCATGAGGAAGCGTCGATTGACTATTTGACATATGTCTGACGCCCGCTTCATGATCCCGTCCAGCGTGTCTCAAGCCAGCTCGGCAGAGACGATTGGCGCGCGCCTGAAGCGCCTTCGTCTGCAAAGGGACCTGTCTCAGCGCGACCTCTCGTCGCCCGGGGTCTCGTATGCCTACATCTCGCGGATCGAAGCGGGTGCACGCAGCCCCTCGGTCAAGGCACTGCGCAAGCTGGCGCAGAAGCTCAAGGTCTCTGTCGAGTACCTCGAGACGGGCCGTGACATCCGTGAGGTCGACGTCGGCGGCTCGCGCAGCGTCGTCCCCTCGACCCGAGGACACAGCGCGCGCACGATCCCCACCTCGAGCTCGCGCGCGCGGCGCGACTCGATCAGCTGCCCGCAGAACGCTCGCAACAGCGACTGCGCGACGGTCGGGAGGCGCAGCTGGCGCATCCCCTGGAACGCACGCGTCGTCTCGCCGATCAGCGGGTCGCGCGCGAACCGGCGCAGGAACTCCGTGTGGTCGGCATCGACCGGGACGACGAAGCGCAGCTGCTCGAAGCCGCCGTCGCTCTCGGCCCGCAACACGACTCGGCCGTCGACGAGCTGGCGCACGGAGCCGACCTCGACGCCGTCGCCGACCCGCAGCGTTGTCGTGAGCGTGCCTTCGCGCAGGTAGCGCGTCGCGTCGCTCGCGTGCTTCAGCGACTGGGCGAGCGAGAAGGGGCCGGCGGGGCGAACAACCCGCTCGAGGGTCAACGCTTGCCGGCTGAGGCGTTCTCGGCGTCCACGCCGAGATCGTATGCGCGGCGAAGGATGGGCTCTGCCTCGTCCTGGCGGCCGCGCTCACGGAGGAACTCCGCCCACTCGAGCGCCGCTTCGCCGGCATCGGCCTTGCGGCCGTGCACGGTGAGCAGATCCACGGCACGCCGGTACGCGTCGTGCGCGCCGACGTCGTCCCCGGCGAGCGCCAGCGCAGTCGCGAGCGCGTGCACCGCCGAGCCCTGCTCGCCGCCGTGGAAGTCGCCCAGCAGCGCGAGTGCCTGGCGCGCGCACTCGACCGCAGCGTCGGCCTCGCCGTCGAGGGCGGCGAGCTGCGACTGGCCGATGCGGAGCATGCCCAGGTCGGAGTGCTCCGGATGCGAACCGAGGAGTCGCTCCGCAAGCTCGAGGTTCTGCCGTGCGCTGTCGGCGGCCTTCTGGCGGAGCTCGACGCCCGCGGCGAGCACATACGCGCGCGCGAGCGTCAGAGAGTCGTCCGTCGCCTTGAGCAGGGCGATCGCCGACCTGATGTACTCGAGCGCCTCCGACTGCCGACCCTCGACCGCGGAGAGACGTGCGAGCGACCAGTACAGGCGGACGCGCGTGTACGGATCGGACTGGTCGTCGGCGCGCGCGAGCGCAGCGCGGACGACCTCCGCCGCGCGCTCGTACTCGCGGGCGTCCGTGAGCGCGTAGCTGAGGAAGGTCGCGTACCGAATCTGGACGGTTGCGTCGTCCGGGACATCCGACTGGACGCGCCGGAGGCACTCGTCGAAGACGCGTACGGCACGCTCCGGCGCACCGAGCGCGGCGTACGACTGGCCGAGCGTCGTGTAGAGGTCGGGGCGGAGATGCGGCGGCGGAGCCGCGTCGTCGCCGAGCACACGCTCGAGACGCTCGACCGCCTCGAGGTGGCTGCCGCGCTGCGCGAACAGCAGGCCGAGGATCGTCTCGGCGCGCAGCGCAGAGGCGACGTCGCCGCCGGCGGTCGCCTCCGTCCGGATCTGCTCGAGCTTCTGCTCGAGGTCGGGGCTGCCGCCGCTCAGGCGCAGCTCGAGCTCGGCGTCGGCGAGGCGGAGCTCGCGGTCGTCGACCTCACGGATGTCACGGCCCGTCTCGAGGTACTCGACGGAGACCTTGAGCTTCTGCGCCAGCTTGCGCAGTGCCTTGACCGAGGGGCTGCGTGCACCCGCTTCGATCCGCGAGATGTAGGCATACGAGACCCCGGGCGACGAGAGGTCGCGCTGAGACAGGTCCCTTTGCAGACGAAGGCGCTTCAGGCGCGCGCCAATCGTCTCTGCCGAGCTGGCTTGAGACACGCTGGACGGGATCATGAAGCGGGCGTCAGACATATGTCAAATAGTCAATCGACGCTTCCTCATGGCAACATGAGCCTCGTTCTGCGGACGCTTGGGGGAAGGAGGGAAAAGCCATGTTGCCGTGGGGTAGCTAGATCGAGACGTTCCGCGACTAGCCGGGGGCGGACGCGCGTCCTCGCCCGGTTTACTCTCGCCTGATGGCTTCGGGGCTCGCGCTCGCGCTGTACGGGCTTCTGCTCGTTCCCGCAGCGCTCCTCGTCTGGCGACGGCCTGTCGCGGCGCTGTACGCGTGGCTGATCGGCCTCGCCGCCCACAACGCGGTGATGGCGGCCCTGTACGGCGCCGGCGTGCGTGGGGGCGCTCTGACCGCCCTCCAGGCCTGGAAGGAGATCCTGCTCGGAGTCGCGCTTGCGCGCGTGCTCGTCGATGCGGTCCGTGCGCGGCGGCTCGCGTTCGAGATTCGGGCGGTCGACGTGCTCGCCGCCGCGTTCGGCGTGCTCGTCTGCGTGTACGCGGTGCTGCCGCAGTCGTCGCTCGACGGCTC
>MNJC01000065.1:8915-9276 GCA_001920085.1 Actinobacteria bacterium 13_1_20CM_4_69_9 | reverse complement strand
CGTCCTCGTCGACCAGCGGACGCTGCCGCCGCCGCCCGAGCAGCAGTACGAGCAGCGCGATCAGCCAGCGCTTCACGAGCGGATCCGCTCCCCGATCACGGCGCAGGTGACGATCAGCAGGACGATGGCGATGAACCAGGTGACGAGCCCTTCGGGCACCGGCCCCACGTGGCCGAGCGACCAGCCGCCGCGGTCGTCGGGGTGCTTGGCGTACTGCACGTAGCGGATGATCGAGTTGAGCTGGTCGTCGCTGATCTGCTTCTCGGAGAACTGCGGCATCAGGTACGGGCCGACGCGCGCCGCCTCCGCGATCTGCACCGCGGTCGCCCTGTCCAGCCGGAGCGCGACGGCGTTCGTCACA
>MNJC01000065.1:0-8744 GCA_001920085.1 Actinobacteria bacterium 13_1_20CM_4_69_9 | reverse complement strand
TGCGGGCCGTGGCACTCGATGCAGTTGGCGCCGTACAGATCCGCGCCCGAGCCGACCGCCGACGGCACGAACGCGAGCGCTGCCACGAGGACGACGAGCCACCTCACGCCGGCCTGCACCCCACGCTCGCGAGCGTCCCGACCGCGTTGAGCACGATCGCCATGATGAAGAGCACATTCCCGAGAGCGGCGCCGTAGGCGAAGAAGTGACGCCGCCCGTCCGGCGGAGGATCGTCGTAGTCGAGCGCCCGCGTCTCGAGCAGGATCGAGATCGCCGCGGCCTCCGCCAGGACGGCGAACGCGAGCCCGACCACGGTGAAGACGACGATCCAGACCGTTACGTCGAGGCCCCAGTGACGAGATGCGTTGGTGCAGTCGGCCGTCGCGACGCCGAAGCCGACGACGTGCTGGCCCGTCCATGCCAGCGCGGCGCCGAAGAGCCCGTACCACTGCAGCAGCTCGCGTCTCATAGCGACGGCGACAGCTGGACGATGGTCACGGCGACGGCCAGCACGTTGACGGCGTGCCAGTAGAAAGCCGTCGCGCGCACTCCGACCGCGCGGTAGCGCGTCAGGCCGCCGAAGAGGCGCAGCACGAACCACGTCTCGAGCAGGATCCCGACGAGCACGTGCGCGTGGTGCGCGCCGACCATCGTGAAGTAGATCGAGCCGTATGCGTTGTCCTGCGGGGTGAACTTGTGCAGGTCGTCGACGTACAGGTGGATCTGCAGCGCGAGGTAGACCGTCTGCATCGCAATCGCCAGCAGCAGGGCCAGCTGCGTCGCGCGCGCCCGCCCGGCCCGCGCCCACAGCGACGCAAGCTGCACGGGGATGCTCGTCGCGACGAGCACGCCGAGCAGGATGAGCGGCAGCGCGACCTTCGGGTCCGGCACACCCGCGGGCGGCCACGGCTGCGTGCGGAAGCGGAGCTCGTAGTAGCTGCCGATGAGCGTTCCGAACAGCGTCGCTTCGGTCGCGATGAAGATCGCCATTCCCCACCAGCCGTTCGGCTTGGCGACACGCGCGCTGTACGGGACGGACGTCATTGCGAACAGCAGCGTGACGGCGAAGGCCAGCACGATCGGCCAGCCGGATTCCGACGGCATGTGCAGCACGTCGTCGAGCAGCCCGTCACGCACCGTCGACGCGCTCGTCTCGTGGTCGTCGTCGAGGGCGAGGCCCCCCTCCACGCGATCCCAGTTCGGGTAGGGGCTCGTCACGGTCGGGATGACGGCGAAGTTGTAGGGCGGCGGCGGCGAGGGCGTCGTCCACTCGAGCGTGCCTCCCTGGAACGGATCGGGCCCCGACGGCGGGCCGCGGAACCTGCTCCACGCCAGGTTGGCGAAGATCATCAGCAGCCCGGCGGCGAGGATGAACCCCCCGATCGTCTCGGCCAGGTTGTACGCGTCCCAGCCGAACCCGGCGTGGTACGTGTACACGCGCCGCGTCATCCCGAGCAGCCCGACGATGTGCATCGGGAAGAACGTCAGCATCGTCCCGAGGAAGGTGACCCAGAACGACGCCTGCGCCCAGCGCTCGTGGTACATGCGACCCGTGACCTTCGGGAACCAGTAGTACATCCCGCCGAGGATCGGGAAGACGGCCGCGCCGAAGATGATGAAGTGGAAGTGGGCGACGACGAAGTAGGTGTCGGTCGTCGCCTGGTCGAACGGGATCGCGGCGAACATGATCCCCGAGAGGCCGCCGATCACGAACAGCGCGATGAAGCCGCCAATGAAGAGGAGCGGCGCGCGAAACTCCGGCTTCCCGAGGTTCACCGTGAACAGCCACGCGTAGATCTGGATCGTGCTCGGGATCACGACCATCATCGAGGCAGCCGCGAAGAACACCAGCGATCCCGCCGACAGCCCCGTCGTGAACATGTGGTGCCCCCACACGCCGAAGCCGATGAACGCGACGAGCAGCTCGGCGAGCGCGACGAGCGGGAACGCGACCATCTTCCGCCGCGCGAACGTCGGGATGATCGACGTCGCGATCCCCATCGCGGGCAGGATGATGATGTAGACCTCGGGATGGCCGAACAGCCAGAAGAGGTGCTGCCATAAGATCGCGTCACCGCCGCCGACCGCGTCGAAGAAATGGAAGCCGAGCTTGCGCTGCAGCTCGAGGAAGACGAGATCGGTCGTCAGCGGCGGCAGCGCGAAGATCAGCGAGAACGAGACCGCCAGCATCGCGAAGACGAACAGCGGCATCCGGTTGAACGACATGCCGGGCGCGCGGAGCTTGAAGGTCGTGACGATGATGTTCAGCGCGCCGGCTGTCGACGACAGGCCGTTGAAGATGAGCCCGAGGGCGTAGAAGTCGACGTTCAGGCTCGGGTCGTACGGCTTCGTGTTCAGCGGCGCGTAGCAGAACCAGCCGCAGTTGGGCCCTTTCCCGATCGCGAGCCCGGCGTACAGGAAGAGGCCGGAGCCGAGGAAGAGCCAGTACGACAGCGCGTTCAGGCGCGGGAACGCCATGTCGCGCGCGCCGAGCATCAGCGGCAGGAGGTAGTTCCCGAACGCCCCGACCGTCATCGGGATGACGAACAGGAAGATCATCGTCACGCCGTGCATCGTCATGGCCTCGTCGAAGGCCTCCGGGGACAGCACATGTCCATTCGGGCCGGCGAGCTGCGTGCGGATCAGCAGGGCCTCGATGCCGCCGGCGCCGAAGAAGACGAGCGTGGTGAAGAAGTAGAGGAGGCCGATCCGCTTGTGGTCGACCGTCGTCAGCCACCCGAGGATTCCGGGGCGCTCCTCCCAGATCAGCTCCAGCCGCTCGGTGCGCGGCCTCGTGACGACGACGCTCACTTCAGGCTCTCCAGGTACGAGACGAGCGCGTCGAGGTCGCGCGGCGACAGCGGCAGGTTCGGCATCTTCGTGCCGGGCTTCACGTTCTGCGGGTCCTGGAGCCATGCCCGCAGGTGCGCGCGGTCGTTCGGGATCGTCCCCGACGCCAGCAGCTCGCGCGACGCGACGTGCGTCAGGTCGGGGCCGACGTGGGCGTCGGCAGGCGTGCCGCGGATCTCGTGGCAGTTCGCGCATCCCTTCTTGGCGAAGAGCGGCAGCCAGTGCGCCGCCGGCTGCTGCTCTCCGTGGAGCCACTGCTGGAACTTCGCGCGCGGCTGCGCGACGACGACCAGCTGCATGTGGGCGTGCTGCTGCCCGCAGAACTCGGCGCACTGGCCCGGATAGGTCCCGGCGCGGTCGGCGTAGAGCAGCAGGCTGTTCGTGCGGCCCGGGATCAGATCCGCCTTCCGGTTCAGCTCCGGGATCCAGAAGCTGTGGATGACATCGGCGCTCGTGCCGGTCACGTCCACGCGCGTGCGCACGGGGATATGGAGCTCGTTCGCGGTGGTGGTGCCGCCGTAGCCGAGCGACCACCACCACTGGTGGCCGACCACGTGCACCTCGAGCCGGGTCGAGCTGGGCGACGGCGCTGCGGTCGTCCTGATGACGAACACGTCCGACCAGATGAAGAGCGCCGTCAGCAGGACGAGCGGCGTCGCGATCCCGAGGCCGATGACCAGCCGCGTTGCCGCCCGCTCGGTGCCGCCGAACGGCAGCGCCGCGCGATTGCGGCGGATCCAGCCGAGCAGCAGGAGGACCGCGACGATGGTGAAGCCGACACACGCGACGCCGAACATCACCCACCACAGCGTGGTGATGCTGTGCTCGGGGCCCGAGTGCGGCGTCAGCACGGACTGACCCGAGGACCCGATCACGAGAGCGCTCTACCCTAGGTGCGAGACAGTAACCGTGCCTGCGTCGCCTTGAAGCTGGCCACGACGCGGTCGCCGGGCTGCAGCCGGAGCCGCTCGAGCGAGGCGGTCGTCACCTCGGCCGTCAGGAGCTTGAGCCGCACGCGCGCTCGGTTCCCGAGCGGAGTCAGCGACACGATCTCGTCACGGACGTGGTTGAGCGCCGAGTCGTCCGGCGCCTCGTGCGCCAGCGAGACGTCCCAGGGGTAGACGACGACGTCGGTGCGACCGGAGCCGGGATCCGCGGCGAAGATCGTCGGGCCGGCGTCGAGCAGCACGCCGGTCAGGCCGTTCGCCGTGCGCGCCGCGACCCCCGACAGCACGTTGGCCCCGGCCAGGCGAGCGACGAATGGGTCGGCCGGCGCGCCGAGCAGGTCCGCGGGCGTGCCGACCTGCCGCAGCTTCCCGTCGGCGAGCACGCCGACGCGGTCGGCGAGGGCGGCCGCGTCTTCGAAGTCGTGCGTCACGAGCAGAGCCGGCAGGGCGAGCTCGCGCAGCAGGTCGTGCAGCTCCGCGCGGACGGCGCCGCGCGTGTGCGGGTCGAGCGCCGCCATCGGCTCGTCGAGCAGCAGCACGCGCGGGCTGCGGGCGAGCGCGCGCGCGATCGCGACGCGCTGGCGCTCACCGCCCGACAGCTCCCCGGGCTTCGTCTTCGCGAGGTGCTCGATCCGCAGTCGCCAGAGCAGCCGGTCGCCGCGGCCGCCGCCGAACGTGACGTTCTGCTCGACCGTCAGGTGCGGGAAGAGCGCGTATTCCTGGAAGACGTAGCCGACGGAGCGATCCTCCGGCCGCACGTCGACCCCGCGCGCGGAGTCGAACCAGACGTCCTCCGCACACGCGATCCGGCCGCGCGCCGGCCGGGCGAGCCCGGCGACCGCCCGCAGCACCGAGGTCTTGCCGGCGCCCGACGGCCCGACGAGGGCGACGGTCTCCGCGTCGACGTCGAGCGCGAGCTCTACGTCGAAGGCGCGAAGCGGGAGCGAGAAATCGAGATGAAGCGGAACCATGGATAGAGCTTCAGCGCCACCAGCAGCAGCGCGCCGACGAGGATGAAGAGCGCGCTGATCGCGAGCGCCGTGTCGAAATCGGCCTCGAACTGCGCGTAGATCGCGAGCGGCAGCGTCTGGGTGACGCCCTGCAGGCTTCCGGCGAAGATGATCGTCGCGCCGAACTCGCCGAGGCCGCGGGCCAGCGCGAGCGCCGACGCAGCCCCCAGCCCGCCGGCCGCGAGCGGCAGCCCGAGACGCGCGAAGACGCGCGCCGGCGAGGCCCCCAGCGTGCGAGCGGCGTCGAGCAGTGAGGTGTCGATCGCCTCGAACGCCGCGATCGCGCCGCGCAGGTAGAACGGGCTCTCGACGAAGGCGACCGCGAGGACGACCGCGGTCTGCGTGAACGGGATCTGGATGCCGAGCGCGTTCAGCTCGTCGCCGAGCAGGCCGGCACGGCCGAACGTGGCGAGCAGCGCGATGCCCGCGACCGCCGGCGGCAGCACCAGCGGCAGCTCCACGAGCGCGAGCACCAGGCCTCGTCCGGGAAAGCGTTTCCGCGCGAGGAGCCAGGCCGCCGGAGTGCCGAAGACCAGCACTGCCGCGTGTGCGATCGCGCTCGTCTTCAGACTGACGACCAGCGCGTCACGGGTGACGTCCTGGCCGAGGGCGTGCAGCAAGTCGGACGGCGGGACCTGCACGAAGATCGCGACGACCGGGAGCACGAGGAACGCGAGCGCGACCGCCGTCGCCACGGCGAGGAACACCGCGAAAGCAGCCCTCATCTCGGCAGGCCGAAGCCGGCGGCGGCGAGCAGCTTGCGGCCGCGCCTGGACGTGACCTTCTTCACGTACGCGCGCGCGTCCGCCGCGTGCGAGCTCGTCTTGACGACGGCGATCTCGTACCGGATCGGCGGCTGCGCCCACGCCGGAAGAGAGATCGTGCGGGTGTGCCCGCCGACCGGCCGTGCATCCGTCCGGTAGACGAAGCCCGCGTCGGCCTCGCCCATTGCGACCTTCGTGACGATGCCCTTCACGTCCGTCTCCTCGCTGACGACATTGCTCATGACATCGCTGGTGATCCCGAGCGCATCGAGGATCTGCCGCGTGTAGGAGCCGACGGGGACGGTCTTGTCGCCGATCACGACCTTCAGCCCGGGCCGGCGCAGGTCGTACACGCTCTTGATCCCTGCCGGGTTGGACTTGGGCACCAGCAGGATCAGCCTGTTCGTCGCGAACACGACGGGCTTCCGCACGTAGCCGTCGCGATAGGCGAGCTCGGCGTACTTCGGGCTGGCCGATGCGAACACGTCGGCGGGCGCGCCCTGCCGGATCTGGAGGGCGAGCTGATCGGAGCCGGCAAAGCTGTAGCGCTCGCCGGCGTCGATCTTCGGGAAGACGTCGGTGAGCGACGCGGCCGCGAAGACATTGAGCGTCGTGCCGGCGGAGACCGATGCCGGGAGCAGCAGCGCGGCGAACGCGACTGCGAGCAGCCGCTTCACCGCTCCACCATCACCGATGTCGCCTTCACCACGGCCTTCGCGGACATGCCCGGTGCCAGACCCAGATGCTCGGCCGACTCCCGAGTGATCACGGCGACGAGGCGCCCGCCGCGCACGACGTCGAGCTCGACCTCGGCCAGCAGGCCCTCGATCTTGACGTCGCGGACGACACCCTCCAGCCGGTTGCGCGCGCTGAGCGTCTGCGCCTCCTCGCCGCGCAGCCGCTCAACCTCGCGCGCCGGGACGATCCGTCTGTTGGCCTGGTCTCGACGGACGCGGATCCGGCCCTGGCGGTCCCAGCGGCGGAGCGTGTCGAGGCTGATCCCGAGAGCGCGGGCCGCCTCGCTCGCCGTGTATTCGCGCTGAGCCACGCCCGCAGGCTAGTGCATAGGCGCTACCTAGGCAAGATCACAACGACGCCGTCTGGCCGACGTCGTAGCCCCGCCGTTGCAGCTGCCTCACCGCAGCACGGCCTTGCCGGGCCGGTGCGGACGCACGCGCGACGGCGAACGCCTTCGCTGCCTTGGGCAGGCTCTGGCGCCGTGCGTCCTTGACCGGCTCGAGCGCGTCCGCCAGGTCGTGGAACGCATCGGCCAGGCGCTTGTTCGGTTCCTGGGCGTTCGCGGGCGGCTGCACGTCCTTCAGCTCCTTCGAGGCGTCGCGCAGGTGGTCCTGGAAGTTCTCGACGTCCTGGTTGAACGACGCGATGTCGAGGTGCTGCCCGATCTGTGAGCCGGCGTTGACGAGATCGTCGCCGAGCCGCTGCAGTTGCTGCTCGTACTGCGCCTTCGTGACCGGCTTCGGCTTGCTGCCGCAGCCGGTCGCGACAAGAGCGAGCGCGGCAACGACAACAACGAGAGACGCCCGGCTCACAGTGGCCGGTACGCTACCCGCGCCCTTGCAGGAGACGCCTAGTTGGGGAATCGAGCCGGTACCCGAGCGCCTCCGCGTGCTCGGGACGCTCGACACCACGCTGCTCTGGACGAACCTCGGCATCTCGCTGCTCGTGCTCGTCCTGCCGGCGTACTTCGACCTGCCGTTGAGCACGGCGCTCGCAGCGACGCTCGTCGGCGCCGTGATCGGGAACGCCATGCTCGCGGTGGCCGGCCTGATCGGGGCCGACGCGCGCGTGCCGACGATGGTGCTGCAGCGTGCGCCGCTCGGTCGCCGCGGCTCGTACCTCGCGACCGCGCTGAACATCCTGCAGTGCCTCGGCTGGGCGGTCTTCGAGCTGGTCGTGATCGCGACCGCAGCCGGCCTGCTGTGCGACAAGCTCTTCGGCTTCGAGGCGGTCTGGTTCTGGAAGCTCCTCTTCGGCGGCGTGGCCGCAGTCCTCGCCTTGCTCGGCCCGGTCGGCTTCGTGCGCCGTTTCGTGCGCAAGTTCGCGATCTGGGCGGTGGTCGCGTCGGTGATCTACCTCGCGTGGTGGATCCTCGACGGCGCCGACCTGCACGCGATCTGGTCGCAGGGAGGACATCACGGCTCGTTCTGGCTGGCCGTCGACACCGTCGTCGCCGTCACCGTCTCGTGGGCGCCGCTCGTCGCCGACTACACGCGCTTCTCGCGTGACCGGCGCAGCGCCTTCGTCGGCGTCGGCGTCGGCTACCTGCTGCCGACGCTGTTCCAGTTCGGCTTCGGGTCGATCCTCGTGCTCTCGCGCGGCGTCGACCCGAACCACCCCGAGCTGATCCTCACGGCGATCGCAGGCGGCGGGGCGGCCGCGGCGCTGGCGCTGCTCGCGCTCACCGTGGACGAGACCGACGAGGCGTTCGCGAACGTCTACTCGTCGGCCGTCTCGACCCAGAACCTCGTCCCGCGCGTGTCGCAGCGGCTGCTGATCGTCGGCGCCTCGATCCTGGCGACCGCCGGCGCGCTCGCCATCGACATGCGCAGCTACCAGCGCTTCCTGCTGCTGCTCGGCGCCGTCTTCGTCCCGCTGCTCGGCGTCCTCGTCGCCGACTGGCTGCTCCGGGGAATGCATTACACGCGCGCGGACGTGTTCGACGGCCCGGCGGTGCGGCCGGGATGCATCGCCGCGTGGCTCGTCGGCTTCTTCGTCTACGAGTGGCTGTACCAGCCGACCGACCTCGGCTTCTGGTCGCGTTGGCTAGGGGAGCTCTGGACGCCGAAGTACCAGATCGGAGCATCCATCCCTTCGTTTGTCGTCGCGTTCCTGCTGACGGCGGCGGCCGTGTGGTTAGGCTCGGCGCGTGCCGCGGCTCGCGCTCGTCGGGAACCTCTCCCAGGACGTCGTTGACGGCGGCCCGCCGCGCATCGGCGGCGGGGCGTTCTACGCGGCGCGCGCGTGGCGCGCGCTCGGCGCGCGCGCGACGATCTTCACCCGCTGCGGGCCCGACGAGCGCAACGAGTACTCCCGCCGCCTGATCTCGGTCGGCCTGCCGGTCGTGTTGCTGCCGGGAACAGCCACGACGTCGTTCTCCTTCTACTACGTCGACAGCGTCCGCGTGATGACCGTCGAGCACACCGGCGATGCCT
>MNJC01000020.1 GCA_001920085.1 Actinobacteria bacterium 13_1_20CM_4_69_9 | reverse complement strand
GAGCGGTCACTTCGTGTCCGTTCGCCTGACCGACCGCGAGGCGGCGGTCATGCGCGACGAGAACGAGCGGCGCGCAGCGGAGCTCCTTGCGCTTTTCCGCACGCTCGACCTGGGCCCCGTGCTCGTGACGACCTCCGACCGCGGCGACATCTTCCAGGCATTCCTCGAGTGGGCAGACGAGCGCATCGTCTCTCGGGGGCACTCGTGGTGACGAGGCGGCGTCTGCTGATCGCCGGTGCGATCGCGGCGCTCGCGCTGACGGCGACGCTGCTGTTGACCCTGCTGACCGGCCCGAAGCGCCAGGCCGTTCCGGCCGAGGCGGTCGAAGGCGGAACGCAGCTGTCGCGCTCGGGAGTCCTCTTCGGCGACCGCGTGCGCGCGTCGGTCCAGGTCATCGTCGACCGCAGGCGCGTCGATCCGGCGCGCGTCGGGTTCACCGGCCACTTCGAGCCGTTCGTGCGGCTCGGCACCCCGCAGGTCGCGCGCAAGGACACGGGCCGGCTGACGCGGCTCGTGTACTCCGCCGAGCTGATCTGCCTCACGAACGTCTGCCTCTCGAAGGACGAGCCGGAGCCCATCCACGTTCAGTTCCCGCCCGTTCGGGTCTTCTACACGGCGAAGAGCGGGGGCAGGCACACGCTGTCGCTCCCCTGGCAGGGGACGACGATCGGCCCGCGGACGACGGCGCAGGATCTCAACGGCGCCGATCCCTTCGAGCAGCCGAGCTGGCGCGCGACGACCGATCCGCTCCCTGTCTCCTACGGCACTTCGCCGCACACCCTGCGCATCGTGCTGTTCGTCGCAGCAGGGCTGCTCTTCGCGCTGGGGCTGTTCGCGCTCGTGCGCTTCGCGTTCACGGGGAGGCTGCGGCTGCGCGTGCTCAGCCCGCTCGAACGCGCTGTCGTCCTCGTCGAGCGAGCGCCGGCGGAATCTCCGGAGAAGCGCAAGGCGCTCGAGCTGCTCTCGCACGAGCTCTCGCGCAGCGGCGAGCCGGAGCTCGCGGTCGCCGCCAAGCAGCTCGCGTGGGCGGAGCCCACGCCGCTACTCACCCTCACACAGCCGCTGACGCTGGACGTGCGACGCGTGATCACTCGGAGGACGAATGGACACGCTGCGTAACTGGCTGCGAAAGGCGCGCGGCGCGACGATCCCGATCGCGACGACGGCGACGATGGGCCCTGCCGTGCGCCGCACCCTTCTCCTGCGCGTCGCTCTCGGGGTCCTGCTGATCGGGCTCGTCGTCGCGGCGGTCGACACCGGGAGAAGCAAAGCGGCCGCCGACCGCGGCCTCGTGCCCGGCGGCATCGGCGGGATGCTCGTGCTCGACGTCTCGCGCAGCATCAAGCCGGACGCGAACCAGACGATCACGAACGTACTGCAGCAGCTGATCGCCGCGCACACGCGCATCGGGCTCGTGGCGTTCTCCGACATCGCGTACGAGCTGCTGCCGCCCGGCTCCCCGTCGAGCGAGCTGCAGCCGCTGGTCCGCTACTTCGCCGCGGTTCCGCCAAAGCCAGGGCCCGATCCGTACCCGCCGAACCCGTGGTCGACGTCGTTCTCCGGCGGCACGCAGATCTCATCCGGCCTGGCGGTTGCGCACGCGGCCTTGGAGCGGGCGGGCCAGCCAAAGGGCCCGATCCTGCTCGTCAGCGATCTCGACACGGCGCCGGACGATGTCCCTCGCGTGGCGCTGGCGTTCAACACGTTCCGGTCGGAGGGCGTCCCGTTCCGCATCGTCGCGGTGGCGCCGCGCGCGGACAACCTCTCGCTGTTCAAGAACCTGGCCGGCCCCGGCGCGTTCACACAGCCCGTGGAGCGGACGAGCGGCGGGCTCGGGCAGACCGAAGGCGCCCAGGGCAGCCATACGCCGTGGCTGCTGATCGCGCTCGCGTTGTGCAGACGGCGTTCGCGCGCGACGACGTTCGCTTCAAGTTCCAGCCGACGCGCTCGGACCTCTGGAAGCCGCAGCAGCTCGTTCCCTTCCACCCGGCGAAGCGGATGCTCGCCGTCGACGACGACCTCTTCTACCGCGACACGCTGAGGCACTTCTATCTCGCCCAGCCGCGAGCGAACAAGTGGGAGCACACGAACATCGACGCGATCCGCAGCGAGGCAACGGTGGCGCTCGCGGCGTACATCCGCGAAGGGAAGAGCCAGGCGCGCCGCTCGCAGGCCGCGAACCTGCTCGGGATCATCGGCCTCGCGCTGGCGGCGACCGACGACCCCGGCCAGCGGCTCCGCTTCCTGCTCTTCGCGTCGCGTGAGTTTCGCGGCGCGCTCACGTTCGACCAGGCGAACGAGGACGCGAAGTTCAACCTCGAGCTTGCGTTGCGGTTGCTCAAGCAGCAGCCGACGAGCACGGGCGGCGGCGCGGCACACGGGCCCGGCCGCGGCGGCGGCGCCGCTCTGGCGAAGCCGGGCTCCGGCTACTAGGTGCCGCCATGACGTTCCTGTCGCCGCTCGGCGCGCTCGTCGCGCTCGCCGTCGTTCTTCCGCTCGGTGCGTACGCGCTGCTCGAGCTGCGCTCCCGTCGCGTGTCGGAGCGGATCGGGCTGACGCTGCCGCCTCTGCGCTCGCGCCTGGGCATTCCCGCCGCGCTGGCCGTGGTCGCGGCGTTCCTCGGGATCGCGGCCGCCCAGCCGGTCATCTCGGGCACGCGTAGTCACACAGGCCGCTCGGACGCGCAGGTCTATGTCCTCTTCGACGTCTCGCGCTCGATGCTCGCGCGCAGCAGCGCCGGCGCGCCCGACCGCCTCCAGCGGGCGAAGCAGCTCGCGCTGAGGCTCCGACACGGAGTCCCCGACGTCCCGTTCGGCGTCGTCTCGCTGACCGACCGCGTGCTCCCACACCTGTTCCCGACGCTCGACCCCAACGTCTACGAGTCGGTGGTCCGCGACGCGGTCGGCATCGAGCGGCCGCCGCCGTCGGGGACCGAGGACCTTGCGACCGACTACAGCTCGCTCGGCGACGTCGGAACCAACAACTTCTACGGCGCCGGTGCGGCCAAGCGCGTGCTCGTCATCTTCAGCGACGGGGAGAGCAAGTACTTCGACGACGCGCTGCTGAAGAAGGACTTCGACAAAGGCAACGTCCACGTCCTCTTCGTGCACCTCTGGGGCCCTGACGAGAAGATCTACCTCGGGCGCAACAACGTCGATCCGGGCTACCGACCGGATCCCCAGTCGAACCAGGCCGTGCAGCGGATCGCGGCGTCCGGCGGCGGCGAGGTCCTGGGTGAAGATCCAGGGGCGCTCGTCTCGCGGACGAAAGGCTTCCTGGGCACCGGCCCGCAGACGTCGGTCCGCGAGCAGCGGACACGCGTCTCCCTCGGCCCGTACGTCGCGCTGATGGCGCTCCTGCCGCTCGGGTTCGTGCTGCTGCGGCGAAACGTCTAGGAAACGCCGAGCGTCATCGACCCTGTGGCGGTCCCCTGGGGGTCGATCACGATCGCGTACGTCCCGTCGACGGTCGGCGCGGCCGTGATCGTCTTCGGGAAGGCGCCGACGAGCTGGTTCGTCACGAGCTGGGTTCCGTCGGGCTTGAGGATCGACACGAACGAGATCGGGATGGTGATGTTCGTGAGCGAGATCGTGACCGCGTGGCCGGCCTGTCCGGCGAACGTGACGCGGCCGTTCTGCCCCGGCGTGGCGATCGTGATCGACTGTGCCGGGCCGCCGACGGTCAGCGAGGCAGAAGCGTCGGCCGGCACGTTGTACACCGTCACCATCGCGAACCCGGTCGCGTCGTTGTACGGGTCGACGGTGAGCGTGTAGGTCCCCGTCGCCGGCAGCGCCCGCGCGTCGACGAAGGTCTCGAAGCTCGAGAAGAGCGTCCGGTTGACGACCTGGACGCCGCCCGGTCCGGTGATCGAGACGTAGCCCATCGACATCGTCGAGGGCCCGACCTTCAGGCTGATGCGCTGGCCCGCGGCCCCGTCGAAGGTGTAGGCGGCGTTCTGGCCCGGCGTCGAGATGCTCGTGACGAAGCCGCTCCCGGGAGTGATCGTGCCCGTGACGTCCGGAGGGACGTTGTACAGCGTGAACGTCGCGGAGCCGGTCGTCGTGTTCGGAGGGTCGACGGTGATCGTGTACGTGCCCGTGCTCGGGAGCGCGCGCGTGTCGACGAAGCCGCCGCCCGTCCCGAAGAGGACGCTGCCGCCGACGGCGTTTCCGTTCGGGTCGAGGAGCTGCGCGGTCGCCGACGAGTAGCTGACGTTGGCGACCTTCAGGCTCACGCGCTGCCCGGCCGTCCCTGCGAACGTCAGGCGGCCGTTCTGCCCGGGGACGGTCGTGGTGACCGTGACGGGAGCGCCGCTCGGCGTGATGGGCCCGCCGGCGTCCGGCGGCACGTCGTAGACCTGCACCGTCGCCGAGCCGGTCGAGGCTCCGTTCGGGTCGATGACGATCGCGTATGCGCCCGTGCTCGGCAGCGTGGCGGTGTCGATGAAGGTGCTGCCCGGGCCGATGAAACGGTTGTTTCCGAGCGCGCTGCCGTCCGGCTTGAGGATGGACAGGAATGCGAACTGGAAGGTCGCGTTCGTGATGTTGATGCTGATGCGCTGCGCGGCCGAGCCGCTGAACGCCACGCGCGCGTTCTGTCCCGGCGTCGTCGTCGAGACCGGAATGGGGGCCCCGCCGGGCGTCGTGCTCGCCGCCGCGTCGGATGGCACATCGTAGAGCTGCAGCGTCATCGATCCGGTGGAGCCCGCGAGCGGCGCCACGTTGATCGTGTAGGCGCCAGTCGTCGGCAGCGTCGTCGTGTCGACGAAGCCGCCACCCGAACCGACATAGGTGCTGGCAAGCGATGCACCGCTCGGCGAGGCGATGGACACCTGGCCGATGAGCATCGTCACGTTCGTCAGGGCCACGCTGACACGCTCGCCGGCCGTGCCGTTGAACTTCACCGGGATCGACTCTCCGCTCACCGACGTGACCGTGACGGGTGGGCCGCCCGGTGAGATCGCGAGCGACGTTCGCACGCTGCCGGTGATGCTCCGTGTCGCCGAGGTCGCGCCGTTGCTCGCCGTCACGGAGAAGGTCACGGCGCCGCCGGCGGTCGGCGTGAACGTTCCTGTGTAGAGCCCGTCACCCCGCGCCGTCAGCGAGACCGGCGCTCCGTTCGCGGTCGCGGACACGCTGACGCCGTTCGGATCTGCGCAGTTCGCCGCCATCGCGGAGAAGGACACCGGCGTCCCGAGGTCGACGAGGAAGCCCGGGCCCGGCGAGTCGATCCACACCTGCGGCGACGCGTTGCACGCGACGGCATTGCCGACGTTGAGCCGTCCACCGCTGCTCGTGGTCGTCGCCAGGGCCGGTTTCGGGTCGACGGTGCCGAGCAGGAGCGCCTTGAGGCCGACGGCGCTCGCCGACGGGAATGCCGCCTTCGCCAGCGCAGCCGCGCCGCTGACGTGCGGAGTCGCCATCGACGTGCCGCTCAGGTACTGGTAGCCGCCGCCCGGCCAGGTCGAGTAGATGTCCACGCCCGGCGCGCCGAGGTCGACGGACCGGCGGCCGACGTTCGAGAAGAACGCGCGGTTGTCGGTGTTGCCGGTCGCCGCGACCGCCAGGACGTTGGGCATGTCGTACGACGCGGGATAGGTCGGGGTCGAGTCGTTGTCCGTCCCGTTGTTCCCGGCCGCTGCGACGAACAGCGAGTTGTGCTGGTCGGCGACCGTGATCGCGTCGGCGAGCGCCTGCGAGTAGACGTTGTCGGCCCACGAGTTGTTCATCACAGTCGCGCCGTTCTGCGCGGCGTAGAGGACGGCGCTGACGGCGTTGGCGTCGGTTCCCGAGCCCTGCGCGTTCAGGAACTTGACCGGCATGATCCTGACCGTCCAGTTGATGCCGGCGACCCCGACGCCGTTGTTGCCGGCGGCGCCGATCGTGCCGGCGACGTGCGTCCCGTGGCCGTGGTCGTCGGTCGGGTTGTTGTCGTTCCCCGCGAAGTCCCAGCCGTGCCAGTCGTCGACGAACCCGTTGTGGTCGTTGTCGATCCCGTCGGTCCGACAGCCGCTGCAGTTCTCGCCGGGGTTGATCCAGATCTGCGAGCTGAGATCCGGATGCGACCAGTCGACGCCGGTGTCGATCACGGCCACCGTCACGTTGGAGCTGCCCGTCGTGACGTTCCACGCCTCGGGCGCGTCGATGTCGGCGTCGGGAGCCCCTGGAGAGCCGTTGATCGTCTGGCCCGTGTTGTTCAGCCCCCACGTGTTGCCGAACGACGGATCGTTCGGCAGCGAGTCGATGCTGATCACCGAGTTGGGCTCGGCGTAGCGCACGCGCGGGTCCTTGCCGAGCGCCGCGATCGCCGCGTCGACGTCGCCCGAGGCGATGTGCGCGAGCGAGCCGTGAATCTTCTTCCAGCTCTTCTTCTCGTCGGCGCCGACGCTCTTCAGGATCCTCTGCTGGTCCGCGGCGGAGACGTCGCTCTGGAATCCCACGATCAGATCGCCGGGCACCGTCTGTGACGTCGGCTTCTTGGCCGGAGCGGCGTGCAAGGCAGGCCCGCCCAGGGCGAGCACGCCCGCGACAACGGCGAAAACGACTGGTATGCGACGGTTGCGGTCCATTGCTGACAAAGGGGGGTCGGGCCGCATTCCGACTTGCCGTCCCAGCGTAGGCCGGTGCGCGCGCCGGATCGTCGCCAGATCGAGGGATTCGCGCGGCTACGATGCGCGCTCCGATGAGGGGTCGTTGGTTTGTGACGACACTGGTCGTCCTTGCGTTCCTCGTCGCCGGATCGTCAGCCGGAGGGGCCGTGCGCGACGACACCGACGCACTGCAGGCGAAGCTCGATGCCGGCGGCGCCGTGTTCCTGCCGAAGCTGCCCGGCGGCCAGTGCTACGCGACGCGCGGGCTCTGGCTGTCACGCGACGACACGACGATCACCTCCGACGGAGCATGCATCGTCGCGCTCGGCCTCGGCCCGGCGCGGCTCGACCCGACGGCGCCGAAGCCGCACTTCGCGAACGCCGTCTTCTACATCACCCACTCGACCATCCGCGCGCCCGTACCCGCACGGATCAGCATCAACGGGCTGCGCATCACGGTGCCGAAGGCCAAGCGGATGCACGGCGTCGCGGTGCTCGGGCACGAGGTCTCGCTCAGCAACATGACGATCGACGGAGCGCCGCTGGACGACGTGCTGATCGGGTCGGGATCCGTCGGCGCGGGCGCCCCGACCGTGCGCGTCGCCGTGACGAACAGCACCCTTCGAGGCGCGCAGCGCGACGCGGTCCTCGCCTTCGGGCCTGTCGGCTTGCGCGTCGAGGGCAATACCGTCGCACGCGCGCGCGGAACCGGAGTCCACATCCGTGCCGCGGATCGTGGCCAACCCGTGGTCGACACCCATGTCGTCCACAACACGATTGCCGACGGGCACGGGCCGGCGGTGTTCGTCGACCTCGCGCCGGCGAACGGAGCGGCGCTGCTCGCGAAAGACATCGAGGTCGCCGACAACCGGATCCTGCGAAACGCCCGGGGAGGCATCCTGATCGCCGGCCAGGGCGAGGTCGCCGTGAGCGGCAACAGCTTCTCCGGAAACCGCGGCCGCGCGTTGCTCAGGCGAGCCGGTCGCGCTCAGTCGGGGCCGCTGACGCAACGGTCCGTCGCGCCCGCGAGCACGGGCGACGACACGGGATGGCTACAGGCTCGGCTCGATCGCGGTGGCGGCACGATCTTCCTGCCGAAGCTCCCGGCCGGCGCTTGCTACGCCACGCGGGGCCTCTGGGTCTCCCACGATCACACGACCATCACCTCGGACGGCGCGTGCATCGTCGCGCTCGGCCTTGGCCCGATCCGGCTACGGTCGATCGACGGCGACCCCATCGCGTCCGACGCCGTCTTCTTCGTCAACCGCTCTGGCCCGAAGCAGCCCGCGCCTGTGGACGTGACGATCAGCAACCTGCGCATCGTCGTCCCGGCCGGGATCCCGTCGATGTACGGGGTCGCCGTCTTCGGCCACGACGTCACGCTCAGCCATCTCGACATCGGCGGCGTGCCGAAGGACGACATCACGATCAGCGGGCGGGCGAACGGCAACGCGTACGCCGGGAACATCTCCCTCCTCGACTCGACTCTGAGCGGCGCCGCGCGCAACGCGATCTCCGTCACCGGCGCGATCGGGCTACGCATCGAGCGGAACACGATCCAGGGAGTGCGCGACTCGCCGCCCGGCCAGCCCGCGGCCGGGATCGACGTCGAGCCGGACACGCGCGACCGGCCCGCCTCGGACCTGCACATCGTCGGTAACACGATCCAGGACAACGCCGGCCCGGGGATCCTGCTCGAGCTCGAGCCGAACGAGGGACCGGCCGTGCTGGCGACGGGACTGGAGATCAGCGGCAACACGATCGTGCGGAACGCGCTCAGGCGGACGCCGCCGAAGCGCGCCGGCATCGTCCTCGCCGGGGGTCAAGACGGCGGGGCGGGCACGCTCCTGCTCAGGAACAACGTGATCCGCGGGAACGGCGGCCCGGGCATTCTCGAGACGCACCTCCGCCTGGTCGTCGACGCGGGCGGGAACGACGTCGGAGGAAACGAGGCGTAGGGGTGGGCACGGCCGCGGCGGCTGTTAGCCGCGGCCGTGCCTCTCGACCTCAGATTCGCGCGTACTGACGGAGGCCGAGACCGAGGCTCGCAAGAGCGGCTCCGGCCAGCGCCACGAGCCAGAGCAGCATGCCGGTGAACGGCAACTGACCGAGGATCGCCCTCGCCGAGGGCGGGTTGTTCGCCCCGAGGAGCTTGCGGTTGCCGGGGACGTTCTCCTGGCCCGCCGTCCGCCGTCCGGTCGGCGTGCCGCTCGGAACGGAGGTCTCGGTCGCCGTCGCGGCCGGCGCCGCGGGTGAGCCCGCGGCTGCGGCCGCCGGTCCGGCTGCCGGGGGACCGGCCGTGAGCGACGGAGCGCCCGCGAGCGACGCCAACTGCGCAGCACCGATCTCGCTGCCGGCGCGGTTCCCGCCGCCGACCTGAACCGTGCCGGCGGAGTTGCTCGAGCTCCCGCTCACCTGGGCGGCACCGGTCGAGCCGCCGGCCGTGTTGCCGCCGCCGGCCTGAGCTACCCCGGTGGACCTCGAAGCGCTGTTGCTGCCGCTACCGCCGACGACGACGGGCGCTGCAGCAGACGCGGACGTTCCCCCGGCTCCTGCGGACGCCGACGGCCGACTGCTCACGGTGCTCGTCTGAACCGCGCCGGTCGATCCCGAGGACGTGTTGCCGCCCCCGAGCTGGACCGCGCCCGTGGATCCTGTCGCGGTGTTGTCACCGGTGCCGGCGATCGACGTCGGCACGGACACCGCCGCGCTTGCAGTCGAGGACCCGGCGCTCACCGTCGGGCTCACCGACGTGTTGCCGACCTGCACCGTTCCCGTCGAGTCGGACGCGCTGTTGTCGGCACGCGCGTTGTGCGCCGTGCCGAGCACGCCTGCGAGCAGGAACGCGAGCAGGCTCAAGGACTTCCAACGCATGAGCCATCTCCTCCTTCGAAGCGCCGGGGAGACCGAATCCCCGGGCCGCTTCTCGTTGTCTCTTTCTGTCGCCGCGATGTTGCCCGAAGTCGATCCACCCAAACGTCGAATCCCTCGTTCGAGTGATCCGGCGCCGGCGAGCGAAAGGATCGCGTGCGCAGTGGCTCTACCGAATGAGGTGCGAAAGGCGCTACGCCCACCGTCGGTCACCAATCCGCGCGCAGAAAGAGACAAGACGCACGGCGGCGTCGGTGGGCGTAGCGCCCCGAAATCTAGCCGCGCAAGT
>MNJC01000005.1 GCA_001920085.1 Actinobacteria bacterium 13_1_20CM_4_69_9 | reverse complement strand
CGGCCCCCGAGGCCGTCGCGCATCCGTAGGGGTCTCTACCCTTCCTTTGTGGAAAAAGCCCGTGGAGGGCTACAATCCCGCCGCAGCAGTTCGCCCCCGCCCCCAAGCTCAGGAGAACCTATGCCGGTCGAGACCCCGTCGCTGTTCGCGAAAGTCATCCAGGACCACCTGGAGCTGAAGGAACGGAACTCACGGCTCGATGACTCGATGCCGCTCACGCCCTACAAGAACTCCGATCCGTTCGACAACCATCCCCTGTTCAAGACCGAGGAGCAGGCCCGCCTCGAGGAAACGATGGACGGCGAGGAGCCGGCCGTCGTCGACTCCTCCGTCGTGCTCGCCTGGCCGGGCGAGGAGACCGCCACCGACGTCGTTGCTCATACCGACGAGGAGAGCCTCTGGGGCAAGAGCCGCGATTTCGACTGGGGCGACTAGGGGCGTAGGGTAGGTCCTCCCGAACGAGGAGGACCGATGAGACGATTACTGCTGGGATTGGCGCTCGCCGCTGCGGTCGCGTACGCGTTGCGGGACTGGTTCGCCGCCCCGCAGCCCCATCCCTCGTGGGAGGAGACGGACAACGACCCCGAGGACATGAGCGGCGATCTCGCGCAGCGCGCCCGCGAGGCCGAAGGCGCTCAGGCTGCGGAAGCAGAAGAGTCGGAGACGCCGGCCGGCTAGAGGAGCTTCGCGACCACCGTCAGGTCGCTGACGAACGCCGCGAGGTTCGCCTCGCGGTCGGAGGGCTCTCCCCGCAGGATCGACGAGGGGTGCACGGTCGCCGTCACCGCTTCGGCGAGGTCCGACTCCAGCAGCTCCCCGCGGTGCTGCGTGACGCGGAACTGGCGGCCGAGCAGCGACTGGGCGGCCGTCGCGCCGAGCAGGACGAGGACGCGCGGCTTCACGACTGCGAGCTCGGCCTCGAGCCACGGGCGGCATGCCGTCATCTCCGTCCAGTTCGGCTTCTGGTGGATCCGGCGCTTGCCGCGCGCCTGCCACTTGAAGTGCTTCACCGCATTCGTCACGTACACGCTCGTGCGGTCGATCCCCGCCGCGTCGAGCGCCTCGTCGAAGACCCGGCCTGCCGGGCCGACGAACGGCTTGCCGGCGCGGTCCTCCTGATCGCCCGGCTGCTCGCCCACGAAGACGGCGCTTGCGCCGGCGGCGCCCTCGCCGAAGACCGTCTGCGTGCCCACCTGCCAGAGGTGGCAGCCGCGGCAGCCTGCCGCCGCCTCGCGTAGGGCGGGAAGGGTCAGCCGCTCGGGCAGGAAGTCCGCGGCGGTCACGAGCTTCGTATCCCCGAGCCTGGAACCCCTCAACCGGGGGATTCCACGGCGGCGCCTGGGCGCTTTCCTATGTCTCGGTTCGTCAAAGGGGGCCATGCTGCGGCTGCATCACCCAATCGAGCTCGTTCGGTGAGCGACCACGCGCTGCCACTCCGGCTCCTTCCCGGGCCCGAAGAGACGCGTTCGCACGAGGCGCTCGTCGAGTCGTACCGCCGTCTCGCGGACGTCTTCCACTACGTGCTCGGCGAGCAGAGCCTCGACGCGCTGCTCGACCGCATCGCCGACGCGCTCGCCGACCTGATCCCCCACGACTCGCTGACGATCTACGAGGCCGACGAGCCGCGGCGGATCCTCATTCCCGTGTGGGCGCGCGACAAGTGGGCAGAGAAGATCCTCGAGGACAAGTGCCCATTCGGCGTCGGTCTCACCGGCTGGGGCGTCGAGCATCGTGAGGCGGCGCGTGTGAATCAGGCGCACCTCGACCCGCGTGTCGCGACGGTTCCGGGGACGCCCGAGAACGAGCCCGAGGCGATGGTCACGATCCCCCTGGTCGCGCGCGACTCCGTCAAGGGCGCGCTCAACATCTACCGGCTCGGCGAGGACGCGGCATTCGACGACGACGAGTTCGAGCTCGCCAAGCGCTTCGGCGACGCCGCTGCGCTGGCGCTCGACAACGCGCAGATCCGCGTGCGCCTGGAGCACCAGGCGATGACCGACTCGCTAACCGGCCTCTGCAACCATCGTGCGTTCCACGAGCGCCTGCGCACGGCGCTCGCGCACGCGAGTCGCGCGCACGAGGCCGTCTCGGTGCTGATGCTCGACATCGACGACTTCAAGCGCGTCAACGACATCTACGGACACGGGGCCGGCGACGAGATCCTGCGTGGGCTCGCGGAGACGCTGAAGGACGCCGTCCGCTCATCCGATGCGGTCTACCGGCTCGGCGGGGAAGAGTTCGCGATCGTGATCGCGTCGCGCTCGGCCCAGAACGCCGAGCAGCTCGCCCACCGCGTCGTCGACCGTGTCGAGTCGACCGACTTCGACCCGGCCGGGCGCATCACGATCTCCGTCGGGCTCGCGCGCGGGCCCGAGCATGCGATGAACCCGCGCGAGCTGATCGCGTGCGCGGAGGCGGCGATGATGAGTGCGAAGGCGCGCGGGAAGAACCAGATCGTCCTCTACGAGGAGAGCGCGATGGAGCGCCCGGCGGGCGAGCCGGTCCCGTCCGCGCGCGACGTCCGCTCGGTCGCGCACATGAAGATGCTGCAGAGCCTCGGCGGCAAGCTCAACCGGCTCAACAACGTGAAGCAGATCGGCACCGTGATCGCGACCGAGCTGCGCGCGCTGATCGACTACCACAACTGCCGTGTCTCGCTCGTCGAAGGCGACGACGTCCGGCCGATCGCGTTCGTCGGGCAGTTCACGAGCGAGACCCGGGAGCCGATGGAGATCCTCGCGTGCAGGGTGGGGGAGGGCATCACCGGCCGCGTCGCGCAGACAGGGGAGTCGCTGCTGATCGGCGACGCTGCGAATTGCGAGTTCGCGCGCATCCTGCCCGGCACCGACTCGATCGACGAGTCGCAGGTCGTCGTGCCGTTGACGTTCGGGACGCGCGTCGTCGGCGTGATCGTCATCTCGAAGCTCGGCTTGAACCAGTTCGACGAGGACGACGTGCGGCTGCTGGAGGTGCTCGCGGGCCACGCGGCGGTCGCGCTCGAGAACGCAAGTCTCTACGAGGCCGCGCGCCGTGAGGCCGAGCGCGCGACCGCGCTGCTCGAGTTCAGCCGCCAGCTGTCGAGCGCGGAAGGCATGGACGCGGTCGTCGACCGCATCGTCGAGCTGTCCGCTCGCACGCTCGGATCGCACCGCGCCTCCGTCTGGTACCAGGATGCGGCCGAGGGAGAGATTCACCTGCGTGCCGCCTACGGCTATTCGGAGCTCGAGCGGGAGCGCCTCTCCCGTGAGGGCTTTGCACACGTGCTCGCGGACGAGCCGTTCGTCGTCGGCGACGCGGCGATCGCCCCACTGACCCTCGACGGCGGCCGCCTGGGTGCCATCGCCATCGCGCTGCCCGACGCCGCGGACTTCGGCGAGCGGCAACTACGCCTGCTCGCCGGCATCGCGCATCAGTCGAAGCTCGCGCTCACGAATGCCGGCAGCTTCGACACGCTCGAGCGCACGTTCCTCGAAACGGTCGAGGCGCTTGCGAACGCGCTCGAGGCGAACGACGAGTACACGTCCTCACACGCGCGCTGGATCACCGACCTCGCGCTCAAAGTGGGACAGGAGCTCGGCCTCGAAGGCGTGTCGCTGAAGCGGCTCGAGCTCGGTGCGCTCTTCCACGACATCGGCAAGATCGGCATCCCCGAGACGATCCTCTCGAAGCCAGGTCCGCTCACGCCCGAGGAGCGCGAGATCGTCGAGACGCATCCGGAGCTCGGGGAGAAGATCATCGCGCCGATCGACCGGCTCGAAGAAGTGCGGCCGATCGTGCGGCACTGCCACGAGCGCTACGACGGCGCGGGTTATCCAGACCGGCTCGCCGCCGACGAGATCCCGATCGAGTCGCGGATCATCCTCGTCTGCGACGCGTACCACGCGATGACGACCGACCGGCCGTATCGCAAGCGGTTGACCGCCGTCGAGGCAGTCCGCCGGCTGCACGACGCAGCCGGGACACAGTTCGATCCGCGCGTCGTCGACGTCTGCGCGCGGGTGCTCGCTAGTCGCGGCGCGGGCGCCAGCCCGTCAGCGATTCCAAGCCCTCGCTGAAGCTGACGTGCGCGGTCGCCGGCGCGACCGTCTCGCGTGCCAGGGCGCGCTCGGCGTCCTCGACGGAACGTTCGCGGCGGCGGATGCCTTCCTGTTGCGCGGCGAGGCCGGCCTGGAGGCGTAGCACTTCGGCCTCGCGTCCGCGGAGCTCGTGCTCGCGCGTGGTCAGCTCCGCCTCGCGCGCGGCGACGCGCCGCTCGACCTCGCTGCTGTGCTCCTCCGTCGCGGCAGCGCTCTGCGCACGTGCTTCCATGTCCTGCTCGCGGTGGGCGAGCGCCTGTGCGCGGCCGTCGAGCTCCACCTTCTGCGCGGCGAGCGCCTCGCGGGCCGCGGCGAGCTCGCGCTCGGCTTCTTCGACCGCCCGTCCGCGCTCGGCGAGGTCCTGCTCTTTCGCGTCGAGCCCTTCGAGCTTCGGCTCCAGCTCTTCGACCCGCTGCAGGCGCGCGGCGATCGCGGGCTCGGATTCCTCCAGCTCGAGCTGTCGTGCGAGGAGCCCCGCTTCGCGCTCCGCGAGCTCGCGCTCGCGCGCTTCGACTGCGTGCGCACGCTCGTCCAGGTCCGCCTCGCGGCGCGCGAGCAGCTCCTCTGCGTACGCGCGGTCCTCGTCCACGGCGGGCTTCTCCGAACGGCGGAACCGCAGCGTGCGGCGCGGTACCTCCGGCTCCTCGAGCTCGCGGGTGCGTCGCTCGACCTCGAGCTCGCGGCGCGCGACGTCGGCTGCGCGCTCGCGGAGCGCTCGCTTCATGTCCTCCAGCTGGACGAGATCCTCGGTGCGCTGCCGCTCGCGCTGCGCCGCCAGTCGCCGGGCGAGTTGCAGCACCTGGTCGCGGTCGAGGTCGTCCTGCTTGGCCCATGCGGCCTCCCAGTCGAGCGACTCCCACGAGTCCTCGCGCGGCTCGTCCATGCGTAGAGCGTAGCGCGGAGAGCGTGACGTAACTCCCCGGGCGCGTCGAGCCGCGGCGGCAAGAAGTCGCACTCGAGCTCCTCACGCTCCTCCTCCAGCCAGGGCGGCACGACGGCGCAGAAGAAGGCCGCGGGCCGCAAGGGCGGCCGCGCCGCCGCGCGGAAGGGCTAACCCGGACCGGCGACGGTGACGCGCCGGGCGTGCTCACGCCGAACGCGCACGACGTAGTCACCGCCGCCGGCCGGCTCGACCGTGTAGTCGCCTCCGGTGACGTTCGTCGGCCGGTAACGCAGTCTGAGCACCTCGTCCCCGGACTCCGCGAACGTCTCGTACGAGACGCGGGTTCGGCCGTACGACACCGCGCGAACGACGGAGGTCGAGGCGAGCAGGTGGTTCTGCCGCCTCGGCGCAAGCTCGGGCAGCGACCCCATGCCCCAGTTGAAGCTGCGCAGGTAATCCGCATAGCCGTCGCTGAACCAGTACGTGTTTTGCGGCCGCTTCCCGCAGCATGAGATGCGTCCGTCGGCCGCAGCGAAGTACGTCGCGTAGTTCAAGGCGCGCACCGCGCGCTCGCGCGCCCGCGTGTCGCCCGTCCGCCGGTAGAGCTCGGCGTTCGCGACGGCCCAGCGTGACGTCGTGCTGCCCAGGCCGACGGGCGAGCAGCAGCCCGGCTTTCCGGGGGCGCGCTGCTCGTCGATCGCCCAGGCGCCGGCGAACGGCCCGCGACCGAAGCGCGTGCGCACGTACTCCAGCAACGCGGCGGCATGGCGTTGCCAAAGCGGATCCTTCGACGGGTCGTGTAACAGGTACAGCGCCGTCAGCGTCGGCACCGCCTGGTTGCGGCTGCGGGGGTTGTACGGCACGTCCTCGTAGAACCCGCTCCAACGGTCGGTCTCGAGCTGGTGCTCGACGAGCCACGACCACGCCAGTCCCTGCGCGCGGCGATAGGCGGCGGTGTCGCCGGCTCCGAGCGCGATCAGGTCGTCGAGCAGCTGGATCGGCCCGACGACCGCGCCGCCGAACTCCGCACCGTCGAGCACCCGGCCGGTGCGCGCATCGACGCGGAACGGCCAGGGCGTGTGCTTCGCGTCTCCAGCCCGCACGTGCCGCGCGAGCGCGTCGGCGGCGGCGACGGCTGCACGGAGGTAGCGCCGCTCGCCCGTGAGCTCGTAGAACAGCAGATAGCCGTGCCCGAGCAGCCCGACCTTGTCCGGCTCGGTGCCGCCGTAGAACCAGCGCGGGAGCCCCGCGAGGCAGCGCCCGTACCTGCGGTCGCCCGCGCAGCTCGTCGCGAACGGGACGCGGCCCCACGACCAGCGCGCCGGCGTCGTTCCGTGCGCGAGCTGGTAGTCGAGCATGCGCCGCACCGTCGCGATCGCCCGCCGGTCGCCGGAGTACGGGTACCAAGCCACGACGGAGTCGACGAACGCGGCGTTCAGGAACGCCGGATTGTGCTGCCAGTAGACGCCGCGAAGCGACTCGCCGTCGAAGACCGCATAGCGCAGATAGACGCCGCGCGCGCGCCGCTCGAGGAAGTTCCAGCCCAGCCGCAGAACGTGGTCGTAGCCGAGGTTCGCGTTCGGCCGGTACCACGGCAGCAACCGGCCGTCGGCGTCGCGCACGGCACGGTGCCACGGAAGCAGCCGATGCAGCGGCCGGCCGTGGATGCTGCTCGTGCCGCGCGTCGGGAAGAGGCCGAACTGCTTCAGCGCCGGGATCAGCATCGAGTACGGATGCATGGCCGCCGAGTGCGGCCAGCGTCCGACGACGGTGTGCAGCGGGGCGCGCGGGTGGAGCCGCCGGAGTGCCCGCACGAACGGGACCGACTGGTCGCGCGGGTTGACGACGCGGTCACGCTTGCTCCACCACAGCTGCAGCGGCACGCCGGATGCAGCGATCTTCCGCACGTACGCCATCGGGCTGCGCAGCGCGTACGCGCGCCGCGCCGAGCGCGGGGCGCCGCCGATCTCCTCCCTCGCCTTGAGCCGCAACCCACTCCCGATCGAGGCGCCCCATTGCTGCAGGCATCGTCGGTTGCAGCGGAGACTGCGGAAGTCCCAGTAGCGCTTGGCCATGTCCGTGACGGGATCGAACGCCGCCACGCCCGCGAGCAGCGACGGATGCCGTGCGAGCAAGAGCAGGCTTTCCTGGCCGCCCATGCTCGCGCCGAACGCGTACACACGGGACGTGTCGAGCCGCAGCCAGGGGAGCCTCTTCCGGACGATCTCCGGCATGCGCGCGAGATCGTCGATCTGGCCGGAGTAGCCCCACGAGAAGCGCGTGAAACGGCGCCCCTGACCCTCGGGGTTGACGACGGCGAACGACCCGAGCGCAGGCAGGTCGCCCCAGCGCTCGGCGTTGTCGTCCGCCGGAACGCCGCGCCCGTGGGGGGAGATCACCAGTGGCAGTCGCGGGTGCCGGTCCGGGCCGTACCAGTCGGGCACGAGCACGTACGCCGCGCGCAGGTCCCCGTCGTGCGTCCGGTACGCGATCTGGATCGTGCGGACGTGGACCTGCTCCCAGCCGCCGTCGCCCGCCGCCGCCGACGAGACGGAGAGGCAGAGTAGCGCTGCCACAACGCAGAGAGCGGCACGACCCATTCCGCCGATGATCCCAGCCTTGCGCGTGCTCTGTCAGCGCCGGCGCCCGCAATCCGAACCCCCCAGCGCCTCGTACCTCACGCGAAGGGGGTCGAAGGGCGATCCCGGAACGGGAGGAGAACCGATGCTGCGAAGGTTCCATCTATTCGCGGGCGCGGCCGCGCTCGCGTTCGCCCTGGCAGCTGTGGGAGGGGCAGCCGCACGAAGCCAGGCAGACACGCTGCACATCGCGGCGGCGATGGTCGCCGCCAACGAGACACCTACACCGAAGGGAGATGTCTCGAGTGCCCGCGGTGCCTTCACCGCGACGCTGACGAAGTCCGGCACCGGCGGAGAGCTGTCGTGGCGCCTGGAGTTCAGCAACCTGACCGGCAATGCGATCGCGGCGCACATTCACGTCGGTGCGGCGGGCGTCGCCGGCCCGGTGCGCGTGCCGCTCTGCGCGCCTTGCACCAGCGGCGTCACCGGTACGGCGACGATCACCGCGGAGGTGCTGGACGCGATCCTGAACGGGCGCGCGTACGTCAACGTGCACACGCCGACGAACCCGGCGGGCGAGATCCGGAGCCAGGTCCAGATCGCCGCCACGGTCAAGACGACGCTGCGCGCCGCGCAAGAGCGTCCGAAGCCGAAGGGCAAGCTCGGGAAAGCGAAGGGGACGTTCAGCGCAACGGTCACGCGGACCGGGACGAACGGCGTGATCACCTGGCGGCTGACGTTCAGCAAGCTGAGCGGCCGCGCGATCGCCGCGCACATCCACAGCGGCGCGCGCGGGAAGGCGGGGCCGGTCATCGTGCCCCTCTGCGCACCATGCCGAAGCGGGGCGCGCGGACGGGCCACGGTGTCTGCGTCCGTGCTCAACGCGCTCGAGTCGGGAGCGTCGTACGTGAACGTGCACACCAAGAAGAACCCTGCCGGCGAGATCCGCGGGCAGCTGCCCGCGGTACCGCTGACGTAGCCAAGGGCAACCGAAGGGGGCCTGGCCTGCCTGGGGTCAGGCCCCCCTGCCATCCTGGGAGCTGTGCTCGGCGCGTTCGCCTGGGGATTCGCCGCCGCCGCGACGCTGATCGCCGGCGGCGCCTACGCGCTGCGCAGGCGCGTCGGTGACAGGGCCCTCGGGATCGTGATGGCGTTCGGCAGCGGCGTGCTGATCAGCTCCGTCGCCTACGAACTCGTGGGCGAGGCGTTCGACACAAACCACGGCAACGGGGCCGTGGCCGGCGGGCTCTTCGCCGGCTCGGCCGTCTTCTTCCTCGGCGACACGTTGATCGACCGGATGGGCGGGGACAAGCGCAAGGACTCCGGCGGCGCGCAGGCGGAGGGCTCGCCGTTGGCGATCGTCCTCGGGACCGTGCTCGACGGCATCCCCGAGTCGATCGTGCTCGGGCTGACGATCGTCGTCGGCGGGAGCGTCAGCGCGGCCTTCCTCGTGGCCGTCGCCCTGTCCAACGTCCCGGAAGCGGTCGCGGCGACGAGCGGCCTCGTGCGGTCCGGATGGAGCGGAAGTCGTGTCCTCGGCCTCTGGACCCTGGTTTCCCTCGTCTCCGGCTTGGCGGCGCTCGTCGGCTTCGCCGTCTTCGACAGCGCGTCTTCGACGGCGGTCGCGTTCGTGCTGGCGTTCGCGGGCGGGGCGATTCTGACGATGCTCGCCGACACGATGATGCCCGAGGCGTTCGAGCACGCCGGCCCGCTCGTCGGCGTCGTGACGACGTTCGGCTTCGCGCTCGCGTTCGCGCTCAGCGCGCTCGAGTAGGCGCTTCATTCGATCGGGGTGAGGACGGTGCGCCACGGCGTGCGGTTCGATCTCCATCTGGCCCGGATCACGTGGATCGGCCACAGCACCGTCCTCATCGAGCTGGACGGCGTGCGCCTGCTCACGGATCCCGTCCTCCGCACGCACGTCCTGCACCTGCGGCGCGTGGCGGCGCCGGCGTCGGCGCCCGATCGCGTCGACGCGGTGCTCGTCTCGCACGAGCACTACGACCACCTGGACATCAACTCGCTTCGGCAGATCGGCGGGGCACCCCGAGTCGTTGTGCCCGCCGGAACCGCCAAGCGCGTGCGCGGGTGGGTCGAGGACATCGTCGAGCTGCACGTCGGCGACGAGGTCGAAGTCGGCGCCGTCACCGTCACGGCGACGGCCGCCGAGCACGGCCGGCATGCGCTCGGCTACCTCGTCACCGGCTCGGCCAGCATCTACTTCGCCGGCGACACCGATCTCTTCGACGGCATGCGCGAGCTCGCGCCCGGCCTCGACGTCGCACTGCTGCCGATCGCCGGTTGGGGGCCGCGCCTGCCGCCCGGGCACCTCGACCCCGCGCGCGCCGCGCAGGCACTCGGGCTGCTGCGTCCGCGCATCGTCGTCCCGATCCACTGGGGCACGTACACGCGCATCGGCCTCTCGCGCGACGAGGCCGCGCCGGCGAAGCGGTTCGCGGAGCTTGCCGCGACGCACGCGCCGGACGTCGACGTGCAGGTCCTTCCGGTCGGCGGGTCGCTCGACGTCCCCGTGGAGGCACGCGTGCCGTGAGCGAGCGCCGGCCACGCTTCAGCATCGTTCGCGTCCTCGTCGCGTGGATTCTCTCGGCGGCGGCGCTGCTCTTCGCCGCCTGGGTCGTCCCCGGCGTCCACGTGCACGGCGTGCAGGGCGCACTCGTCGCGGCGGCCATCCTCGCGGTGCTCAACGCCCTGCTGCCGCCGATCATCGCCGCGCTGCGGCTGCCCTTCACGCTCGTCCTCGGCCTGCTGCTGGTGCTCGCGCTCGATGCCGCGATGTTCCTGCTCGTCTCCGACATCGCACCGAGTGCGCTGACCGTCGACTCGTTCTGGGACGCGCTGCTCGCCGCGTTCGTCGCCTCGGTCTTCTCGGTGGCGCTCGATCCGATCTTCCGTTCGAATGACGACGAGATCTACATGCTCCGTGTCACGCAGCGGATCGCCCGGCGCACGGAAGGCGAGACACGCACCGACGAGCCGGGGCTGATCTTCCTCGAGATCGACGGGCTCGGGCTGCCGACGCTGCGCCGGGCGATGCGCGACGGCAGCGCGCCCGAGCTCGCTCGCTGGCTCGCGGAGGACGGCTACGCCCTGACCGAGTGGGAGACCGACCTGTCGTCGCAGAC
>MNJC01000028.1 GCA_001920085.1 Actinobacteria bacterium 13_1_20CM_4_69_9 | reverse complement strand
GCAGACATAGCGACACCATCGACCCAGGGGCGGGTCAGCTTTAACACTTCTTGCTGACAGATGTCAGCAAGAAGTCGGCTCCCGCGCGCAGCTACTTCTTAAGCAGGATCTGGCGCAGCTCGTCTTCCTTCCCGGGCTGGAGGATCGCGAGCACCTGGTCGCCCGGCTTCAGCTCGGTCGAGCCCACGGCGATCTCAGCCGTGCCGTCGCGCATGACGGAGATCAGCCGCGATCCCTCCGGCAGCCGCAGCTTCTCCACCGTCTTGCCCGCGCTCGGCGAGCTCTTGTCGATCTGCACCTCGACGATCTCGAGGTTCTCCTTGCGCAGCTCGAGCAGATGGACGAGATCGTGCTCCGGCACCTCGTGCTCCACGAGCCCGAGGATGCTCGACGTCGCACACACGGTCGGGGAGATCCCCAGCAGGTCGAAGTGCGGCTGGTTCCGCGGATCGTTGACGCGTGCGATCACCTTCGGGACGCCGTACTTCTCCTTCGCGAGCTGCGCGATGACGAGGTTGTCCTCGTCGTCGCCCGTGAGCGCAAGCACGAGGTCGGGTGGGCGCTTGATCCCCGCCTTCTCGAGGACGAACAGCTCCGTCGCGTCGCCGTTCATCGCCTGGTGCTCGAACTCGGCCTCGAGCCGCTCGTAGCGGTCGCGGTCCTGCTCGATGATCGTCGCCTCGTGGCCGTTGCGGAGCAGGGTGCGCATGACGTTCGCGCCCGCCTTCCCGCCGCCGGCAATCAGGACATACATCAGTGGCCCTGCCAGTCGTGCTGGCGGATGCCGGGGTCGCGAGCGCCAAGCCAGAGGTCGCACTCGTTCACAGCCAAGGCTGGCAGCCTTGGCAAGAACGAGGGTGGCGTCTGGCGCCGCGCGCTCGCGGGCCAGGCGCCGTCAAGTACGGCTGGTAGGGCCACTAAACCGTCGCCTCCTCGCGCTGAGGAATCACACACGTGCGCACCGCGTCGCTCAACGCGTCGATGGCGGTGGACGTCGGGCAGACCGTGCGGAGGCCGCGCGCGGTGTAGAACTCCGCCCGCGCCGGATCGAGGATTCGCACCACGGTGCACTCGATCCCGAACCGCTTCTGTGCGACCTGCCCGATGACAAGGTTGGTGTTGTCGCCGTCGGTGCTGACGACGACGGAGTCAGCGTCCTCGATCCCGGCCTTCCGGAGCACGGCCGTGTCCATGCCGTGACCGACGATGAACCCGCCGGCCCAGTCCTCTCCGAGGCGGTTGAGGGCGGACTCCTTCTCGTCGACAGCCGTCACGTCCCACCCTTCCGCGGCGAAACGCTTGGCGATCGTCGAGCCCACCCGGCCGCAGCCGATAACGATGAGCTTCACAGACTCAGCGTAGCTCTACGGTCAACCCGTGGACCCGTCTCCGTCCCCTTCGAGCGCCCCCTGAGGGAACGCGACGATCAGGACCTCGGAAGGGGCCTTCTTGAGGACGTAGTCGACGGTCGGGGAGAAGAACCGGGATTGGCGGCGCCAGCGCGGCGACGAGCCGAGCACGATCAGGTCCGCCCCCTGGTCGGCCGCCTCCTGGACGATCGCCTGGCCGATCGCGCGAGCGCGGATGGTACGCCCCTCGACCGTGACCCCGTGGTCGGCGCCGAGCAGCTTCGCCTCGGAAATCGAGGCCTCCGCTCGCTCTTCCTCGTCGACGAGCTCGGCGTCGAGCGGGAGCTCTAGCGGCACTCGGATGACGTGCAGAGCCTCGACCGACGCGCCGCGCTCCTCGGCGAGCTTTACCGCCGTCGCGATCATCTCCTCCCCGATCTCGCCGAGCTTCATCGGGACGAGGATCTTCGAGAACTCCGCTTCTGCGAGGCCGCGGTGCTCGTCTGCGGAGACGACCCGTTCCAGCAAGCCCTCGCCGCGCGACCGCCGGACCGCGACATAGACGACGAGGCCGATCGCCAGCCAGGCCGGGCCCGCATAGCGCGCGCCTTCGTGCGTCGCGAGCGCGATGATCCAGACAGCGAACGTCAGAATCGCGCCGACGAGGGACGGGATCGGGACGCGCCCCACGGTCAGCGGCACTCTGTACGGGCGGCGGCGGTCGGGCTCGCTGAAGCGCAGCTTGATCACCGCCAGCTGCGCGGCCGTGAAGGCGAGCAGGACGCCGAAGCTGAAGAGGCTGGCGAGGAAGAAGACCGGATGCGCCAGCACCGCCGTGCCGGCGAGGAGCAGGATCGCGATCGCCGCCGCGGCCACGATCGACTGGGGCGCGACGAGCGTGCGCTGCCGCAGCATCCCGAACTTGCGCGGCAACTGGCCGTGCTCGCCGAGCGAGTACGCGAGCCGGCCGAAGCCGGAGATCGAAGTCGTGGCGGCGGTCAGGAGGATCAGCGCACCCGAGAGCCCGACGAACACCTGCAGCGGATCGCCTATGTAGCTCGGCACATGCGTACGGATCTGCGCCGCGACGCCGACGAGCGGCGCGCGCAGCCAGTTGCTGCCGAGCAGCGTTCCGTGATCGGCCGGGAATGCCGAGATCGCCACCACGGCGATCGCGACGTAGAGCACGACGACGAGCCCGATGGCACCGAACAGGGATCGAGGCAGGTCGCGGCCCGGCCGGCGCGTCTCCTCCGCGAGATTCGCGACGGTCTCGAGGCCCGTGTAAGCGAGCATCGCGAGCGGGATCGCGAAGAAGAGGGAATGCCAGGTCGGCGACGTCCCGAGCGAGGTCCCGGCTCGCAGCGCGTCCGGCGAGAACACGAGGGCAAAGCCGAGCCCGACGATCAGGAGCTGCGTCGTCAGGTCGACGAGGGCGACGACCAGCGCCCACCGGTACAGCCGCGTCCGGTGCACGAGCCGCACGACGGCGATGCCGGCGATGACGAAACAGCCGATGACGACGTCCCACGGGCGCTGCACCTTCGTGAAGAACGCGCCCGCGACATAGTGCGGGACGAACAGCGCCGAGAGCGCGATCACGATCAGGTAGTCGAGGAAGAGGACCCAGCCGGTGACGAAGCCCCAGAAGTCGTTGAACGCGATCCGGACGAAGGTTGCGGCGCCTCCGGTCTCGCGGATCGCCGCGGTCCCCTCGGCGTACGAGAGCGAGACGACGAAGAACAGGAGCCCGGCCGCGAACAGGACCGCGGGCGCGAAGCCGAGGGCGTGCAGGGCGATGATCCCGAGCGCGAAGTAGATCGACGACGCGATCTCGCCGTAGGCGATCGAGAAGAGCGCCGGAGCGTCGAGGACGCGTTGCAGGCGAGGCAGCTTGCGTGCCACGCTCGGAATCTAGCGCCGGGCTCGGAGTAGGTAGAGGCGCCCGAGGCCGAGCGCGATGAAGAGGACGCCGACCAGGTAGCCGAAGACGGCGCCGCCGTTGACGGTCGTCACGACGAGGAGCGCGATTCCGATCCCCACGAAGACCACGCCGAAGAAGGCGATGGCTCGGCGGTAGAGGTTCATCAGGCCGCTTTTCGGCCCGCCGCGACCATGACGCGGCACGGCGCGTGCTTCAGGACGAAGTCGACCGTGTCGCTGAAGACGCCGCCCCTTTGCTCGGATCGCGGCGCCCCCATCACGATGATCTCGCTGTTCCGCCGCGTCGCCTCGTCGACGATCGCGCGCCCGGCGCTGCGCGCGCGCACGAGCCGCTCGGTCACGTTCACGCCGTAGAGCTCCCCGATCGCATTCGCGGCGTCGAGCGCTACGTCCGCTCGCCGCGCCTGGTCCGCAGCGGCGTCCGAGTCGAGCGGCAGCTCCAGTGGGACGACGATGACGGCGAGCGCGGCGATCGTGGCACGCCGCTCGGCGGCGAGTCGTGCGGCAAAGTCGATCGCCTCCTCCGACTCGCGGCCCGGCCTGACCGGTACGAGGATGTTCCGGTACTCGAGCGCCGCGCCCGGACCGATGATCACCGGCGCGCGCAGCGTCTCCGTGAGCGACGACCGGAGCACGAGGCGGCGGTACACGACGTAGACGAGCAGCCCGACGAGGAGCCAGGCGAGCCCCGCCCACCGCGGCCCCGACTTCTGCACCACGACGACGAGCCACGCGGCCCCCGTGCCGATCGCGCCGAACACCGCGAAGAGCGGCCAGTCGACGCCGCGCACACGGAGGCTCGGGCGGAGCTTGAATGCCTCGGGATCGTTGCGGGTGTGCATCCGCAGGGCGATCACGGAGAGGTGCGCCACCGTGAACGACAGCATCGCTCCGAACGCGTACATGTCGCCGAGGAACGTCGTGCGTCCCGGAAGCAGCACGACGATCGGGATGATCCCGGCGAAGACGACGAGCGACAGCCACGGCGTCTTGAACTTCGGGTGCAGGCGCCGGAACACTTCCGGCAGCTGCCGGTAGCTCGACATCGCATACGTGATCCGCGATGCGCCGATCACGCCGGCGTTCGTGGCGATGAAGAGGATCGTTGACGCGAGGATCCCGACGTAGACCTTCGCCGCGCTCAGCACCGAGCCGTGCAGCCCGAGGTGCTCCACGAGCCCGAGGACAGGATCGTTCTCGAAGCCGCCCTGGTCGGGCGGTAGACCGAGCAGGGTCTGGTAGCCGCCGTTCACCGCCTTCTGCACGGGCAGCGCGGACAGCGCGATCAGCGGCAGCGTGAAGTAGATCGCGAACACCGCGATCGCCACCCACGAGATCGCACGAGGGATGTCGCGCGGCGGGTCGCGCGCCTCTTCGGCGAGGTTCGAGACGGTCTCGATGCCCGTGTACGCGATCATCGCGATCGGGATGGCGAGGAAGAAGCTCTGCCACGTCGGGGCGACTCCCCAGTGGATGTTCGCCGAGAAGACGAGGTGCGGATCGAAGATCAGCGCGAACCCGACGATCACGAGGAGCAGCTGCGTCGCGAAGTCGATCACGGCGAGGAAGATGTTCAGGCGAGCAGCTTCCTGGATGCCGACGATGTTGAGCAGGACGAGCACGACGACGACGACGACGCCGCCGACGATGTCCCACGGGTTCTCTCGCAAAGGGCTCCAGAAGATCGAGAGGTAGTGCGGGACGAAGAACGCCGAGATGGCGATGGTGATGACGTAGTTGAGCATCTGCGCCCACGCGGCCCCGAACGAGACGAGCTCGTTGAACGCGTGGCGTGCGAAGCTCGACGAGCCGCCCGCCTCGGGGTAGCGGACGGTTCCTTCTAGCGCCGGCGTGCCGAGCACGCGCTCGAGCCTCTGCGCACGGCGGCGTCGACCGCGCCGCACGGTCTGGGACGCGCTGCTCACGGGTGCAGGCTAGAGCCTGCGGCGGCTCCTAGCCGTGGATGGAGATGATCAGCGGAATGATCAGGATCGCGACGATGTTGGCGCTCTTGATCATCGGGTTGATCGCCGGGCCGGCCGTGTCCTTGTACGGATCGCCGACGGTGTCGCCGGTGACCGAGGCCGCGTGCGCTTCGGAGCCCTTGCCGCCGTAGGCGCCGTCCTCGATCAGCTTCTTCGCGTTGTCCCACGCGCCGCCGCCCGACGTCATCGCGATCGCGAGGAACAGGCCCGTGACGATCGTGCCGATCAGCAGGCCGCCGAGCATGCGCGGGTTGATGATCCCGACCACGATCGGGAAGAGGATCGGGATCAGGGCGGGCAGCAGCATCTCCTTGATCGCCGAGCCCGTCACGATGTCGATGGCGCGGCCGTACTCGGGGCGCGAGGTGCCCTCCATGATCCCCGGATCCTCGCGAAACTGGCGCCGCACCTCCGTGACGACCTGGCCGCCGACGCGCCCGACCGCCTGCATCGCGAGCGAGGCGAACAGGAACGGCATCAGCCCGCCGATGAAGAGCCCGGCGATCACCCACGCGTCGCTGAGGTTGAAGCTGACCGCCGAGAGGGCGCTGCCGGCTTCCGCCTGGTCGTGGAGACCGGTGGTGTACGAGTCGAACAGGACGAGCGCGGCCAACGCCGCGGAGCCGATCGCGTAGCCCTTCGTGACAGCTTTCGTCGTGTTGCCGACCGCGTCGAGCGGATCGGTGATCGCGCGCACGGACTCGGGGAGGTCCGCCATCTCGGCGATGCCGCCCGCGTTGTCCGTCACCGGCCCGTAGGCGTCGAGCGCGACGATCAGGCCGGTCATCGAGAGCTGCGCCATCACGGCGACGCCGATGCCGTACAGCCCGGCGAAGTGGTGCGCGACGAGGATGCCCGCGGCGATGACGATCACCGGCACGGCGGTCGCCTGCATGCCGACGGCGAGCCCGGAAATGATGTTCGTGGCGTGACCGGTCTGGGACGCCGCCGAGATCGACTTCACCGGCCCCCAGCGCGTACCCGTGTAGTACTCGGTGATCGCGACGAGCAGGAAGGTGACGCCGAGCCCGACGAGCGCCGAGATGTACAGGTCGGTGAAGCCGAACTTCCCGTCGTCGAACGCCATCGTGACCGGGATGAAGCCGATCGCGGACACGATGGTCGCGACGATTACCGCCTGGTAGAGGGCGTTCATGATCGAGCCGCTGCGGCCGACACGAGCGAAGAACGTTCCGATCACCGACGCGATGATCGAGACGCCGCCGAGCGCGAGCGGATAGAGCGCGAGGTTCGACGACGGGAACTGGAGGCCGAGCAACATCACCGCGACGGCGGTGACGGCGTACGTCTCGAAGAGGTCGGCCGCCATGCCCGCGCAGTCGCCGACGTTGTCGCCGACGTTGTCGGCGATGACCGCGGGGTTGCGCGGGTCGTCCTCGGGGATGCCTGCCTCGATCTTGCCGACGAGGTCGGCGCCGACGTCGGCCGCCTTCGTGTAGATGCCGCCGCCGAGTCGAGCGAACACCGAGATCAACGAGCCGCCGAACGCGAGCCCGATCAGGTCGTCGATCGCGGACTCCTGCGAGTTCCCGATCCAACCCGTCAGCACCCAGTAGTAACCGGCGACACCGAGCAAGCCGAGCCCCACGACCAGCAGCCCGGTGACCGAGCCGGCACGGAAAGCGATGTTCAGCGCGGGCTTGAGGCCGTGCCGCGCAGCCTCCGCCGTGCGCACGTTGGAGCGCACGGCGACGTTCATCCCGATGAAGCCTGCCGCCGCCGAGAGGATCGCGCCGACGAGGAACCCGATGGCCGTTCCCCAGCCGAGCTTGGGGTAGAAGCCGAGCAGGAGGAAGGGGACGACCGAAACGGCCGCGATCGTCATGTACTGGCGCTTGAGATACGCGGCCGCACCCTCCTGGATTGCCCGCGCGATCTCGCGCATGCGCTCGTTCCCGTCCGGCTGGCGCACCAGCCAGGCCGTCAGAAAGATCCCGTATGCGATCGCGACGCCCGAGCAGACGAGCGCGAACAGCACGGCGTGGTCGTTGAAGAAGCTCCCGACGATCAGTGTTCCTACCCCCTCACAAGGTCAGCGCCGAGTTGTCCCCGGCGCGGGCAGGTTTTTATCACATGCGGCTGGGCGGCGGCCGGCTCGGCAGGCCGGCGGGCGCGCTAGGCGTCTTCGCTCTTCGCCCTGGCGGCATCGGCGTAGGCGAGCTGGAGGTTCGACGTCACCTGCTTGAAGTCCCGGAGGACGTCCTCGCCGACCGAGCCCTCCAGAACGGGGACGAGTGCCCGCAGCGCCTCGATCGCGAGCCGCGCCTGGTCGAGGTCTCGGTCCTCCTCGGACAGCCTGCGGTAGCCGAGCGACGAGACCGTGTAGAGCGTCTGCACGAGCAGGTCGGCGACCTGGAGCTTCTTCAGCTCCTCCTCGAGCTGACGCATCAACTGCTCTTCGTTCTCGGTCACGCAGGCTCCCAGAGCTCGAAACGGTTCCCCTCCGGATCGACGGCCCAGCCGAAGCGGCCGAACTCGATCTCGTGCGCGTGATCGTCGACATCGACGCCGGCGGCGCGCAGCTGCTCGAGCATCGCATCGAGGTCTCGCACGCGGAAGTTGACCATCAGCTGCTGCCCGGACGGTCCGAAGTAGTCGGTGTCGCCGGCGAACGGCGCCCACACGGTCTGGTCGCCTTCGCGGGCGGTGAACGTCGTGCCGTAGTCCTCCATGTCGATGCCGAGATGCTCCGCGTACCAGGCGCGGAGCGCCTCGGGATCGCGCGCGCGAAAGAAGACGCCGCCGATGCCGACCGCCCGCTCACCCACCGACGCGCTCCCTCGGCCGGCGGACCAGCTCGGCGAAGACGTCCCGCGCCGAGCCGAGCTCCTCGAGCCGCGCATACTGGCGCTCCGATGCGTTCGCCTGCGGGACGGCGAGATACGGCGCGGCGCCGATCTCCTCCGCGACCGGATACACCCATTCGATCAGTCGCTCGATGCGCGCGCGTGCGGGCAGGACCTCGCCGCGCCCGAAGTCGATCAGCCCGTCGGTGAGGCCGTACCGGATGGCGCGCCAGAGGTTCTCCTCGAGCAGGCGGTTCGGAAGGTTCGGCAACGGCTCGCCTTCGTCGAGCGCGCGCGCGAACCTGGCACCGAGCGCGTGCATGAGCGCGGCGAGCGACTGCGCCTGCGCGAGGTCGGGCTGCGCGTCGCAGATGCGCACCTCCACCGTCGGAAAGGCGAGGTGCGGCCGCACGCTCCACCAGAGCTGCGTGTGCTCGTCGATCGACTTCGTCTCGTAGAGGAAGCGCACGTACTGCTCGAAGCCGGCCCAGCCGTCGTACGCGTCCGGGATTCCGCAGCGCGGGAACATCTTCGTGAAGACCTCCGTGCGGGCGGAGTGGAGACCGGTGACGGTGCCCTCGACGAAGGGCGAGCTCGTCGACAGCGCGAGCAGCTCCGGCAGGACGTTGCGAAACGCGTTGCACACTGCGATCGCACGGTCGGCTCCGCGGATCCCGATGTGCGCATGGATCCCGAAGCTGTTGTTGCGCCAGACGACGTACCGGAGGATCTCGTTGTTCCGCGCGTAGTGCGGCGTGTCGATGATGCGCTGGTCCTGCCAGCGGCTCCACGGATGAGTCCCCGTCGCCGCGACCGCAATGTCGCACTGCGCGACGAGCTCCTCCAGCTGGTCGCGGCGCTTGACCATCGCGTCGGCGGCCTGCGCGAAATCGTCGCAGCGCCCCGTCTTGATCTCGATCTCGGACGCGATCAGCTCCCCGACGAGATGGTCGTCGAGCTCGGTGCCGGCCGCCGCGGCCTTCACCTCCTCGAACCTGTTCGTCAGCTCGAGCGTCTCGGGATCGAGCAGCGCGAACTCCTCCTCGACCGCGATGGTGAAGTCCCGCCCCTCCTCGAACGCCTCGCGAGCCGATCGGATCTGCTCGTCCGGGCTCAAACGCTGCGCGTCGCCCACGCGGCTAGCCTAAATGAAGCGTTAGCAGGCGCTCCGCGACGCTCGACCAGCTCCAGCTCTTGACGACGGCGCGCCGTGCGGCGAGTCCGAGCTCGCGGCGCGTCTCCGCCGGCAGCTCGAGCAGGCGCCGCAGCTTCGCCGGGAGATCGTCCGTGAAGCTCGCGAGATCCCGGAAATCGGACGGATACTCCGCCTCGACGCCGGCCGCAACCTCCGCCAGGCCCGAGTGCCGCGCCACGAGCGGCGGGACGCCCGCCGCTGCAGCCTCTGCCGCGACCATCCCGAACGCCTCCGGGAAGATCGAGGGGACCACGGACACGTCGGCGAGGGGCAGCAGATGGACGAGGTGACGGTGCTCGAGCGGCCCGGTGAAGAGCGTGCCCGGCGGCGCCGTCCGCTCGAGCTCCTCCCGGTAGTCACCGAAGCCGACGATGACGGCGCGTGCGTCGAGGCCGCGCACCGCATCGAGCAGCAGCTGGACGCCCTTGTTGCGAATCAGCTTGCCGAAGTAGAGGACGATGGGGCCGTCACCGGCGAAGAACGCCTCGAAACGCTCGGCGTTCCTGTCGTCCGGGAGCCGTTCGTTCGCGTTGTCCGGGTTCGGCGGGTCCTCGCTCGCCTGTCGCATCAGGTTTTCGAGCGCAACGTCGCGCGGCTCCGGATGAAAGAGCTCCACGTCGACGCCCGGCGGGACCTCGTACACGCGGTCGACGTGGCCGACGACCTCTTCGAGGACGTCCCGGATGTGCTCGGACCCGACGACGACCGCTGCTGCCGAGGCGAGCGTCTCACGCCCCCACGCCGACAGCTCGGCGTTCCCGCGCATGGAGTACTCCAGCTCCGAGCCGTGCGCCTTCACCGTGAACGGCACGCCGACGGCGGCGCCGACCGGCGCACCGAGCAGCACGTGGTTGGTGAAGACCAGGTCGGCGGGAAGATGCTCGCTCACGGCCGAGGCGTTCAGCCCGACGTAGCGCTCGCGCTCCGCGCGGCTGAAGTCCTGCAGCAGCTTCGCCTCGAGCCCTTCGTAACGGTCGAGCACGAAGACGGGCAGTAGCCCGCCGACGTACGGCCGCACCACGCGCGCGCCGCCGACGTCGTATGCCTCCGGATGCGGCTCCTGGCAGAAGACGACGACGTCGTGTCCTGCGCGGCTCCACTCGCGCGCGAGCGCACGCGTGTAGACGTTCGATCCCGTCCCGCCGAGCAGGTAGCCGTGCCAGAGCAGGATGCGCATCCTGCTCGACGCTACGTCAAATAGAAGTAGAGCGCGTAGAGCAGCTCGACGGCGGGGTTGGACGTGTGCACGGCGACGTCCTGGGGCACGTCGAGCAGCGCTTCGGAGTAGTTGAAGATGATCTTGATCCCCGACGCGACGAGATCGTCTGCGACTCGCTGCGCGTTGTCGGCCGGAACCGCGACCACGCCGACGATGATGTTCTTCTCGCGGATCGCACCGGCGAGTCGCCCGTAGTCGCTGACGGGGACGTGCCCTACGGTGCGGCCGACCTTGTCGGGATCCGTGTCGAAGACCGCGGCGATGTTGATCCCGTGCTCCGCGAAGATCGGCGAGCTGGCGATCGCCTGGCCCAGGCGGCCCGCCCCGATCAGCGCGATGTTGTGCTGCCCCTGCGTCCGGAGGATCTTCCGGATCTCGCCGAGCAGCGAGTCGATGTTGTAGCCGACGCCGCGCTTGCCGAACTTGCCGAAGGCCGAGAGGTCGCGCCGGATCTGCGTCGCATTGATGTTGGTGTAGTCGGCGATCTCCTGCGAGGAGATGCGCTCCTTGCCCATCTTCTTGGCCTGGGTCAGCACCTGCAGGTAGCGGGACAGGCGCGCGGCGACGCCGACGGTGAGCCGCTCGCCGCCCGGCATCGTGGGTCGCGTCTCGAGAGTTTGTGACACCCGGATTCCGTTGTAGCACGCGGCGCGGAGCCGGTGCGCCGGTTAACTTTGTGCGGCGATTTTTCGCCGGAATGCAGCGGGATCGACAAAGTAGACGAAAGCCCGCTCGCCGTCGATCTCCACCACCGGCAGCCATTCACGGTAGGCGGCCTCAAGCTGGGGGTCGCCGGCGATGTCCACCTCGTCGAAGGGCTGCCCGGTCTCGAGCAGCACCGCCCGTGCCTTCTCGCAGAGGTGGCACCCCTGCGCGTGATAGAGGACGACCTTAGGGATAGATCCCGCGCGTCGTCGTTGCCTCGGCGACGCGCCGCACGGCGAGGCCGTAGGCGGCGAGGCGCATCGAGACGCCGCGGCTCTCCATCGTCGACCAGGTCTCGTTGAACGCGCGCGTGATGATGTCGTTCAGCTTCGCGTTCACCTCGGCCTCCTTCCAGAAGTACTCCTGGAGGCCCTGCACCCACTCGAAGTACGAGACGACGACTCCCCCGGCGTTCGCGAGGATGTCCGGGAGAACGAGGATGCCCTTGTCCTCGAGGATCTCGTCCGCGGACGGCGTCACGGGCCCGTTCGCGCCCTCGACGACGATCTTGGCCTTGACCTGCGCGGCGTTGTCGGTCGTGATCACCTGCTCGAGCGCGCACGGCGCGAGCACGTCGCAGTCGACCAGGAGCAGCTCCTCGTTCGTGATCGCCTCCGCGCCGCGGAAGCCGGCGAGCGTGCCGGTCTCGCGCTTGTGCGCGAAGGCAGCCTGCACGTCGATCCCCTTCGGGTTGTGCAACCCGGCGGTCGAGTCGGAGATCGCGATCACGTTGGCGCCGTCCTCGGCGAGGAACCTCGCCAGGAACGAGCCGACGTTGCCGAAGCCCTGAACGGCGGCCGACGCTCCCTGGAGCGAGATCTGCTTCTTGCGCACCGCCTCGCGCACGCAGTAGAGCGCCCCGCGCGCCGTCGCCTCCTCGCGGCCGAGCGAACCGCCGATCGTCAGCGGCTTGCCCGTGACGACGCCGAGCACCGAGTGGCCCTTGTTCATCGAGTACGTGTCGAAGATCCACGCCATCACGCGTCCGTCGGTGCCGACGTCGGGTGCGGGGATGTCCTTCTCCGGACCGATCTCGTTGATGATCTCGGAGGTGAACCGGCGCGTCATGCGCTGCAGCTCGCCCTCCGACATCGTCTTCGGGTTGCAGACGACGCCGCCCTTTGCACCGCCGAACGGGATGCCTGACAGCGCGCACTTCCACGTCATCCACATCGCGAGCGACTTGACTTCGTCGAGCGTGACGTCCTGGTGGTAACGGATACCGCCCTTCGACGGGCCGCGCGCGACGTTGTGCGTGACTCGATGCCCCTGAAAGACCTGAGTCGTGCCGTCGTCCATCGCGACGGGGATGGAGACGGACACGGCCTTCTTGCACTCCTGCAGCACGTTGACGAGATTCGGGTCGATCGCGAAGACCTTGGCGACCCGGCGCAGCTGCTCGCGGGCAATCTCGAACGGGTTCTCTCGGAGATGCGAGACGGGCGCGTCGACGGTCGTCACTTCAACTCCTTTTTCCTCGCAAATCGGGGCATTTGGGCCGGGCGGGCGGAGCCTACTTGATGGTGAAGGTCACCGTCCTGGCCGTCGGCGGACCGGGCTCGGTGCCGTACGCGAATAGGCGCAGCTGGTAATCGCCGTTCGGGAGGACTTGCCCCGTGGGGTCACGTCCGGTGACGCCGAACGAGTAGCGGCCCGGCAACACGTCGCGCAGCCGCGCGAGCAGCCCGATGCGACCACCGCCGGGGCTCCATAGATCGAGATCGAGTGTCGACAGCGGCTGCACCGCTGCACGCCCCGCAACATCCCGCACCGAGCCGGCGACGAAGCTGAGCAGCGCAGGCGCCGCATCCGACGGGCGGAACGCTCGAATGGAGAGACGGACCGCCGCGAGCCCGGGCGTTGCCCGCGGCCCGAACAGGATCGTCCACGGCACGCGCACCTCTCCGCCCGCGGCCGGCGTCGCGACGAAGAGGCCTTCGACGGGCGCGGTTCCCTCCGGTTTCGCCGACACACGCGCACGGATGTGCACGCGCACGGTGCGTCCGGAGGCAAGCGAGACGCGCAGCGGCCTGATGTCGAACTCCACCGGCGCCGCTCCCTCACGCGTCACGTCCGTGTGGAAGTCGAGGATCACGCGCCGGAACGAGACATTGCGGATCGCGACGACCTGGCCGGCACGCCACTTCGCGCTCGTCGCCCGACCGAACGCGAGCGACGCCGGCGCGGCCGCGACCTCCGTCGCAGTCGCGCCGCCGACGTCGACGAGGCCCGCGCCCTGCGCGTTGACGGAGTCGTCGGCGAGCGGACGCGCGGAGCCGACGAGGAGCCCCTTCAGCGCGTCGGCATCGAGATACGGACGTGCCTGCGCGAGCAGTGCGGCGCCGCCCGCGACGAGCGCAGCGGCGACGCTCGTGCCGTTCACGGTGCCGTAGCGCGCAGAGCCGTCGCCGTTCGACCCGGGCTCGGCGGTTTCGAGCGCGACGCCGGGAGCGACGACGTCCGGCTTCACACGGCCGTCGAATGCGAGCCCCGACGACGAGAACTGCGCGACGCGTCCCTCCCCCGCATTCGAGGTCGTGCGAACCGACCCGAGCGACACCGTCCCCTGCACCCGGTGCCGCAGTTGCGTCAGCAACCGCGCCGCGGCGTCGTCGGAGATCGACACCGCGGGGATCGGCCCGTTCTGATCGAGGCTGATCCCCCCGGCGGGGAGATCGGCGCCGTAGAAGAGCACCGCGACCGCACCGGCGCGCGCCGCGTTCACGAGGCTCCCGTTCGGGTCCGAACCGGTGGGCAGCACGGCCGCGCGGCCGGCGACGAGACTGACGCCGCGCTGATCGAAGAAGTCGAGCAGTGGGACGGCGCCGCGGTATCCGACCGGCGCCGTCGACTGCGCCCGCGGGGCTCCGATCCCGACGTCGAGCGCTTTGCCCGGGGAGACGGCGCTCGCGAGCGGCCGCGTCCCGTCGAACTCCACGTGCAGACCGTCGCGCAGCACGACGCGAGCCTCGCCATAGTGCGGACGTAAGTCGAGCGCCCCTACTGTCAGGGCGGCGGGCGCGCCGCCCGGCCCGCCGATGCTGCCGTAGCCGGGACCGACAGGGCCGTCGTTGCCCGCGGGGGCGACCACGAGCGTGTCGAGCCGCACCGCACCGGCAGCCGCGCGCGCGAGCGGGCCGTCGGCGAAGCCGTCGAACGGCTGCGCGACGCCCACCAGCGCGATGCGCGCGGCGTCGTGCGCATCGCCGTCGCCGTTCGGGTCGACGGCCCGCTCGAGGCCCGCGAGCAGCTGGTCGGTGCGAGCGTAGACGGCCCAGCGCGCCGACGCGTCACGCTGCCAGCCGGCGACGCGGATCGGCAACAGCGTGGCGCCCGGCGCGACTCCGGCGAGCGCACCCGGCCCCCCGGAGCCCACGAGCAGGCCCGCCATCTCCGTGCCATGCGCCTCGAGCTCGGCCGGGGCGTCCGGCTCCGGCGCGGCCGACGCGTCGGGATCTCCTCCGACGATGTCGACGCCCGCCGTCACGCGTCCGCGCAAGAAGGGGTGCGCCCGGTCGACGCCGGTGTCGAGGAGCGCGACCGAGACGCCCCGGCCGTCGCGGTCGGAGAGCGCGATCTGCGGGCGCTCGCCGAACTGCGACCCGAGGTCGATTGTCGCCGGGTACGCGGCCCGCACGGGATAGACCCCGGCAACCTCCGGTGCGCGCTCGAGCAGTGCGATCCCACGCGCGTCGAAGGCGGCCGAAAAGCCGTTGATCGTGCGCGTGTAGCTGAACTCCGGTTGGACGACGACGCCCTGCACGCGCAGCCGCGCGACGAGCAGCTTCTGGGCGGCGAGCGCGCTCTCCGTCCAGCGTTGCTCTTCCTCGCCCGTGGCGAGCCCGCCGGCATTGCCGACACGGTCGGCGAGCGCAGCGGCCTTCAGCAGGACGATCACTCGCTGCCCGACGGCGACGCGCGGACGCTGCGCGCCTGCAAGGCCCTGCCAGCTCGGGTCCACCGCTGCGACGGCGTGACGGCGACTGCCGCCGCCGGCCGCGATCAGGACCGCGGTGACGACGACTGCGAGAGCCGCAAGCACCAGCGCATTGAACGGCTCACGCGGTCGATGCGTAGGCATCGAGGCCAAGATAGCCGGGATACGGAAGCGGCTCGACGTACCTCGCAGCCGAGGCGATCATCGCCGCGTTGTCGGTGCAGAGCGGGAGCGGAGCGAGCACCGCACCGCCCAGCGAGGCACGCAGCTCCGAGTTCGCGGCGACTCCGCCGACGACCGCGGCCTTCGTCGCGCCGGTCTGCTCCGCGGCCTGCTGCGTCCGCTCGACGAGCGCGCGGACAATCGCGCGCTGGTAGCTCGCAGCGAGGTCGGGTCGCGCCGCCTCGAGCCATGCAGCCTGCTTGTCGCGCACTGCATACAGCAGCGCCGTCTTCACGCCCGAGAAGGAGAAGTCGAGCCCCGGCACGCGCGCGACCGGAAAGTCGAACGCCTGGGGATCGCCGCTGCGCGCGAGCCGGTCGATCTCCGCCCCGCCGGGATAGCCGAGACCGAGCAGCCGCGCGCCCTTGTCGAACGCCTCGCCGGCAGCATCGTCGATCGTCGTGCCGAGGACGCGCGGCTTGCTGCCGTGGTCCCGCACGTCGAGCAGCAGCGTGTGCCCGCCGCTCGCGAGCAGACAGAGGAACGGCGGCTCGAGCGCGACGGGCTGCAGGTAGAGCGAGGCGACATGCCCGTGGAGGTGGTCGACCGCCGCGAGCGGCAGGCGGCGCGCCCATGCAATCGCCTTTGCGGCCGCGACGCCGACGAGTAATGCCCCGATCAAGCCGGGCCCCGTCGTCACCGCCACGAGCTCCACGTCGCCGAGCTCCGCTTTCGCTTCGGCCAGCGCCTCGCGGATGACAGGCGTGACGAGCTCGAGATGGCGTCTCGACGCGACCTCGGGGACGACGCCGCCGTAGCGCGCGTGCAGCTCGGCCTGCGACGAGACGACGTTCGTGAGAATCGCGCCGTCATGGGTGACGAGCGCCGCCGCGGTCTCGTCACACGACGTCTCGAGGCCGAGGATCACGGCCTGCGCCAGTGCGCGCCGCCGTCGAGGGTCCGCCAGACGCGGCGACCCGCCACGATCCAGCCGCGACGCGTGTCGAGGAAGTCGACGGCAGTCGGCGCGGGCCCGGGCCACGTTGCACGCGCGAACGTCGCGCCGCCGTCGCGGGTCCGCACGATGGTCGCCGTCCCGCGCCCGCCGCACGGCGCGCAGCTGCCGGTGAAGACCGCGGCGCCGTGGCCGAGGACGGTGAACGGTCCTGCGTAGTTGCTGATCGACGGCAGCTTGCGCTGGAACGGGCTCGCGAGCACAGCACCCCACGGGCCGCCGTCGAGCGAGCGGTAGACGTGGTAGCCCTCGGTGCCGGCGGCCGCTCCCTCGGCGAACACGACCCATGCATCCCGCTCGTCACAGCCGAGGCTCGGCGCCTCCTGCGATCCGGTTCGCAGTCGCGTGCGCGTCCAGCCGCGGCCACCGTCGTGCGTCGTCCACACCGCGCCGCCGCGGGCCGTCCAGCCGTCGCGACGCGTGGAGAAGCATTCGGACTGCACGAGGCCGGGCGCGCGCGCCCGCTGCCACGTCGCACCGGAGTCGGTGCTGCGCACGAGCACGCCGTCGCGTGTCAGCCCGAAACCCACCCCGGCATCGACGAACTGCACACCGACCAGATGCGGCGCGCCGAGTCGCGACCACCGATGCCCGTCGGACGTGCGCAGCACGAGACCGTCGCCGGTGATCGCCCACGCACGCGCACGGTCGAACGCCGAGATCCCGATGATCGGCGCGCGCACCTCGACGCGGAACGTCCGACCGTCGGTCGTTCCGAGCAAGCCCCCGGCCGTGCCGACCCACCCGTGCCGCGCATCGACGAAGGCGACGGCGCTCGCCGGCGGCACCGGGACGATCACGAAGGCTGTCGCGCCTGCGCCGGCTCCGGGTCGCGCCACATGATCAGCGCGTCCTCGCGGTTGTCCGTGTAGTAGCCGCGCCGCACGCCGCGGGCCCTGAAGCCCGCCTTCTCGTAGAGGTTGATCGCGACGTCGTTGGAGACGCGCACCTCGAGCGTGTAGCCGCGCCGCCCTTCTCCGGCGGTGACGACGAAGAGCTGCTCCAGCAAGCCGGCGGCGATGTGCTTTCGGCGGTGCTTCGGCGCGACCGCGAGGTTCATCACGTGCCACGCGTCGACGTAGCGGCTGATGATGAGGTAGCCGAGCAGCTCGCCGGCCTCGGGATCGAACGCTCCCAGCGAGATCGACGACGGCTTCGCGAGCTCGCCGGCGAACATCGATCGCGACCACGGAGTTCGGTACGACGCCCGCTCGATCTTCTCGATCGCGTTGAGGTCACGCAGCTCCAGGCGACGGAAGTCCACCTTGTTCGCGGTGGCGCTCACAGCCTCGTTTTATCAGCGTCGGGGAGGCGCAGGTACAGCGGCTCGACCGCCTCGGCCGGGCCGAAGTCCCGTGCGAGTTGGGCGTGGAAGCGAGCGCGCGGGAGGTGGCGCTCGTCGCCGTCGGGCGGGATCTCGGCGCCTTTCCCCTCGAGCACGTCCCGGTAGCGCACGGCGCCGCTGCCGACACACAGGCGGCCCGGCTCGACGTCGAGCTCTGCGGGCGCGAGCACGAGGCCTGGCGCGAACACCTCGCGGCGGCGGGCGTCGATCACGGGCAGGGCGCCGGGCGCACCTGCCGCGAGTGCGTCGAGGGTCGAGACGCCGGCGACGGGCATGCCCAATGCCAGGGCGAGCCCGCGCGCCGTGGAGAGCCCGATCCGCACCCCGGTGAAGCTCCCGGGGCCGATCCCGACGGCCAGCGCGTCGATGGCCCGCGTCTGCATCCCTGCCTGGCGGAGCAGCGCGTCGACGTCCTCGAGCAACGTCGCCGCGCGCGAGCCGCGCTCGCCCAGGACTTCGCCGTCGGCGACGAGCGCGCTCGTCGCGACGTCAGTCGCCGTGTCGAACGCCAGGATCACCATCGCGCTCAATCGTGACAAGCCGCGTACCATCGCCGCCGCCGTGCTCGAGACGCACGGCGGCCCGGGCCGGCGGCAACACCCCGGCGCCCGCCTCCGGCCACTCGACGAACACGATCGCGTCGTCGAAGTAGGGCTCGAGGTCGCCCCATTCCGCCGCGGAGACGTCGCGAAAGCGGAAGAGGTCGAGGTGCGAGAC
>MNJC01000037.1 GCA_001920085.1 Actinobacteria bacterium 13_1_20CM_4_69_9 | reverse complement strand
CGTCTCCTCGATCGCATCCATCGGATCGTGGCGGATCGAGGTCGACCCCTCCGCGTGCCGCCCGCTCGCCTCGTCGATGAGAGGAAGAGCGAGGGCGAGCACACGTTCGCCCTCACGGTGCTTCTGCTCGCGCTCGGCCTCGGTGAGCTCCGCGTGCTCCGCCGGGTTCGGCACCAGCAGATGGAACGTCGCGGGGCCACGCGCGACGCGCTCGCGGATCGCCGCGAGCAGCGCGGGCGTCGCAGCGGTTCGGTGCGCCACGACGAGGACCTGCGCATGCGGATGCACGGACCCGACCTGCGTCACGTCCTTGCGCGTGATGCTCAGGTAGACGACGACGATCAGGATTGCGGCCAGGAAGAGGAAGCTCGTCGCGGTCGTGCCCAGACCGAGCCCGCCGTCTGCGCGCGGTTGCGACAGGAAATCGCCGAGCGACGCGCCGAGGGGCCGCGTGAGGATGTAGGCAATCCAGAATGCCGCGACGGCGTTGAGCGCGAAGCGATAGTGCGCCACGGCGACCGCGCCGATGAAGCCGGCGAACATCAGCGCCGAGACCCAGTAGCCGAGGTTCAGCCGCTCGGCGGTGAGGTCACCTGCGGCCGTGCCCAGCGCAAACGTGAACAGGACGGCGAGCCAGTAGAACGCCTCGCGACGCGTCGTGAAGATCGTGTGAATCGAAAGCGTCCGTTCGCTCGCGAACCACGTCGCGAACGCGAGCGCCAGCGCGAGCGCGAACGCGATCGTGCTGATGACCAGAGACACGCCGAGGTTGTCCGTCAGGTTGTCGGTGATCTGTGTTCCGACGATGCTGATCAGGACGACGCCGAGCCAGTAGATGCCCGGCACGTACTTGCGGGAGCGAAACTGGAAGACGAGCGTCGCGATCAGCAGCGCGCCCGTGATGAAGGTCGTTTTGGTGAGACCGAGGCCGACGTTGTCCGAGAGGTAGTCCGACGCCGTCTCGCCGACGGTCGTGCAGAGCACTTTGATCACCCAGAAATAGAGGGTGACCTCCGGAACCTTGTTCAGCATCCGCCGCGCCCAATGACGCTGTTCGCTCTCGAGCATCGGGCGAGTGTGCCTGGGAGTTCCTGAGCAAAACCTGACCGTCGGCGTTCAGGCGCGCTTCAGCACCGGCGAGGAACCATGAGACCGTGCGGAAAGCCCTCGTCCTCGCAGCGGTCTTCGTCCTAGCCGGGTGCGGCAGCTCGACGAGGACGACTGGACGCACCGCGAGCGGGACGACCACGACCACGCCCGCGTCCTCTGCGCCTCCCGCGACGACGACCTCACCTTCGGCGCTGCAGGCCGAGGCGAACAGCGCCGCTGCGGGTGACATCCCCGACAACCAGGTCTTCTTGGTCTTCCGCAACTCGGCCGCCGGCTACTCGCTGAAGTACCCGGAGGGCTGGGCCCAGCGGGGTGGGGGAAAGGCGCTGACGTTCCGCGACAAGAACAACATCGTCCGCGTCGTGGTCGCCGATGGGAAGGCTCCGACGGCGGCGACCGTTCACAGCGAGCTTGCCTCGCTGAAGGGCGCGCGCGTCAAGAGCGGGCCGGTGCGCATGACGATCGCCGGGGCGCCGACGCTGAAAGTCACCTACACGACCGTGAGCGCGCCGAATGCCGTCACCGGCAAGCGCGTCACGCTCGTCGTCGACAGGTACTACCTCTGGCACGGCGGCAAACGCGCGATCGTCGACCTCGGCACGCCCGTCGGTGTCGACAACGTCGACGCCTACCGGCTGATGATCCAAAGCTTCCGGTGGAGGTAACGAGCCTCTACCGCGAGCCCGAGCGCCGCGAACAGCTCGAGTTCGGCGCACTCGAGTACCACGACGTCTTCAAGATCTTCCGCTCGGGGCCCGCCGAGACCGTTGCGCTGAGGGGGCTCGACCTGAGGATCGAGCCGCGCGAGCTCGTCGGGGTGTTCGGGCCGTCAGGGTCGGGCAAGTCCACCGCCCTGCAGCTCGCGGCCGGGCTTGACGAGCCGTCGGCCGGGGAGGTCCGCGTCTTCGGGCGTTCGCTGACCCGCGCCGACGATGCCGAGCTGGCCCGCTATCGCGCACGCGAGCTGGCGATCGTTTTCCAGGGCGGCAACCTCTGGCCGCTCCTGTCCGCGCGCGACAACGTGGAGCTGATCGTCCGCCTCGCCGGCAGGACGAGCGACCTGCAGCGGCGCGTCGACCGCGCGCTCGACGCCTTCGGCCTGCGCAGACGCGAGCACGTCCGCGCCGGACTGCTTTCCGGAGGTGAGCAGCAGCGCGTCGCGATTGCCGCCGCGGCTGCGAAGACGGCGCCGCTGCTGCTCGCGGACGAGCCGACGGCGGAGCTCGACGAGCGCAACGAGGAGAACGTCCTGGACGCGCTTCGCCGTCTACGCGGCACGTTCGGCAGCACCGTCGTCGTCGTGACGCACTCGGCGCGCGTTGCCGACGCGGTCGACCGCGTGATCGAGCTGCGCGACGGAGCGGTCGCATGAAGACGGCGGCGACCGCGGAGGCGCTCGCGGCCTGCCGCGGCGTGAGCGTGACCTACGGACGTGGCGAGGCCGCGGTGCACGCGCTGGACGGGGTCGATCTGGAGCTCGAGCCGCGCGAGCGTCTCGCGTTGCTCGGTCGGTCCGGTTCGGGCAAGACGACGCTCCTCCACGTCCTCGGCGGGCTCGTCGAGCCGACCCTGGGAACGGTCGAGTGGCGGGGGCGGCCGCTCTCCTCGCTGGACGCGGCCGCCCGCGGCGCGCTCCGCGCGCACGGCATCGCATACGTCTTCCAGGGAGCGAACCTCCTGCCGCACTTCACGGCCTTCGAGAACGTCGCGTTTGCCGCGCAGGTCGCCGGCCGCGACCTGGATGCGGCGCTCGCTCCGGCCGCGCTGCTGGAGCTCGTCGGCCTGTCGGCGAAGCTCGATCACCTTCCGTCCGAGCTCTCGGGCGGGGAGGGCCAGCGTGTCGCGCTGGCTCGGGCGCTCGCCCAGGGGCCGGAGCTGTTGCTGTGCGACGAGCCGACCGGCCACCTGGACAGCGACACCGGCGAGCGGGTGCTCGACCTGGTCGAGGCACTGCACGCGGAGTACGGGTTCACGCTCGTCGTCGCGACGCACGACGTCGACGTCGCAGCGCGATGGGAGCGGCTCGTCGAGGTTCACGACGGCCGGGTCGTCGGAGGTCGGGCCGCATGACCGCGCTGGCGCGCCTGGCGGGAGCCGGCCTCGTGCACGCACCGGGGCGCTCGCTTGTTCGCATCGTGACGCTGGCGCTCGCCGTCGGCCTGCTCGCTGCGATGCTGCTCTTCGTCGCGCACTCGCTGAAGACGATGACGGCCGGTGCGGCCCGGAGCGTTCCGGTCGATTGGCAGGCGCCGGTCGACTCGCACCGCGCGGCGGTGGGCTCCGCTGCCGACGTCGCGAAGCAGCCGGGCGTACTCGGTGCAGCGCCGGTCGCGACGGCGCCCTTCGCGGGCCTGGAGCACGTCTCGCGTTCGGTCGGGACGATTCGCGCCGGTGCCGGCTCCCTGCTGGCCGTTCCGCTCGACTACGCGCGGACGTTCAAGACGTTCCGTCTCCTGCGCGGCTCTTTGCAGCCGGGCCGGATCGTGATCGATCAGCAGCTCGCGGCGACGCTGCAGGTGCAGCCGGGCGATACCGTCAGCGTCACGGTGCGCGGACAGGCCCAGCCGGTCCGGTACCGCGTCGGCGGCGTCGCGCTCGTGACCGCGCCGGACGTGCTGTTCCAGCCGCTGAATCCCCTCGTCGGGCCTGCGCCCGCGCAGCCGCCCGCGAACATCGCGATCGTGCCGCTCGACGCTGCGCCGGCAAGCGCGCACTGGCAGGTTCAGGCGCAAGTCGACCCGGCGGCGCTCACCGGATCCCCGGCGAACGCGCTCAAGACCGCGACCGGTATTCGCAACCGCGTGGAACGTTCCCTGCCGGGCCGCGTCGTCTTCGTGGACAACCTCGCGGACAGCCTCAACACGGCCGCCGGCGACGCCCTCTACGCCGAGACGCTGTACATCATGCTGGCCGTTCCCGGCGCGCTCGTCGCGCTCGGGCTCGCCTATCTCGCGGCGCTCGGGACCGCGGAGCGCGACCGCCGCGAGCTGTCGCTGCTGCGTGCCCGCGGTGCGCGGCGCCGCGACATGTTCTTCGTCGCCGGCCTCGAGAGCCTCGCGCTGGGGATCCCCGCCGGAGCGATCGGCACGGCCCTCGCGCTGCTCGCACTTCACCTTGCCGCCTCGGCGGGCGGGGTGACCTGGGGGCGCGCGCTCGTGACCTTCGGCGTCTGCGTTGTCGTCGCCTCAGCGGGTGCTGCAACCGCGCGAATCGGCGCCGGCCTGCGCGCGTTTCGCAGCGGCCTCGGGTCGACGCGCGAGCAGGGGCCGCCGCTCTGGCAGCGCCTCTACCTCGACGTCCTGGCGCTCGCAGTCGCGGGCCTCGTCTACTGGCTGACGGCGAGAACGGGGTTCTCGGCCGTTGTCAACCCGGACTCGAACCCGACGCTCTCGCTCTCCGTGTACATGTTCTTCGCGCCTGCGCTGCTGTGGCTCGGCGGCGCACTCCTGCTCGTTCGCCTGCGCGGCCGGTTGCTCGCCTGGCTCGCGCGGCGGGCGGCAGGCGGGCGGGCGAGCTCCTGGGCCGGATTCCTGCTCACGAGCGCGGGCAGACGAGGCGCTGCGATCAACCGCGGCATGCTGCTCGTCGGGCTTCTGCTCGCGTTCGGCGTGAGCCTCGGGCTCTTCGCTGCGACGTACGACCAGCAGGCGCGGATCGACGCACAGCTCACCCTCGGCGCGGACGTCGTGGTCACCGCTCCGCCCGGGGCGATCCGTCAGCACGCCCTTGCTACCAAGGTGGCGCACGCGCGAGGCGTGAAGGCCGTCAGCGCAGTCGACCACTCATATGCGTACGTCGGACCGGACCTCCAGGACACGTTCGGCATCGATCCGGCGGCGCTCACCCGCGCGACGACGTTGCGCGACTCCTATTTCCTCGGCGGGAACACGTCCGAGATCCTCGCGCGCCTCCGCGCGACCCCCGACGGCGTCCTCGTCTCGAAGGAGACGATCACGGACTATTCGCTCGCCGTCGGCGACCTGCTGAAGCTGCGCATGCTCGACCACCGCACGGGAGAGCTGCACGTCGTTCCGTTTCACGTCGTCGGCGTCGTGCAGGAGTTCCCGGCCGCGCCACGCGACTCGTTCATGGTCACGAACGCCGGCTATCTCGAGCGGGCCGCGCACGACGGCGGGCCGAATGTCCTCTTCGTCAAGGCGAGCGGCGACGCGCCGAAGCTGGCGCACCGGCTCGCCGTGCTGACGAAGCGTGCCGGCACGTCCGTCAAGGACATCCGCAGCCAGACCGCGCAGACGGTCAGCTCGATCACGACCGTCGACCTCACAGGCATCAGCCGGATCGAGGAAGCCTTCGCGCTTGCCCTCGCTGCTGCGGCGATGGCGCTCTTCGTCGGAGTCGGTCTCGCGGAGCGCCGCAAGGAGCTCGCCACCATGGTCTCGCTCGGAGCCTCGCTGCGACAGGCGGCCGCCTTCCTCTGGAGCGAGGCCGCGCTGGTGCTGGTCGCCGCGCTCGCGCTGGCCGCGCTCCTCGGCTGGCTGCTCGCGGAGATGCTCGTGGCGATGCTGCAGCACGTCTTCGACCCGCCGCCGGAGCCGAGGACGATCCCGAGCTGCGGGCGGTCATCGGCCGCGGCCTCCGCGAGGAGGGCTTCCGGGCCGAGACGGTCGCCAGCGGCGCCGAGCTACTCGTTCGAACGACCGAGGACGAGCCGGACGCGCTCGTGGTCGACATCGGCCTGCCCGACGCCGACGGCCGCGACGTCTGCCAGGCGCTGCGCGCGCGCGGCGTGCAGACGCCGGTCCTGTTCCTGACCGCCCGTGACGCGCTCCCGGACCGGATCGCCGGCTTCGACGCCGGCGGCGACGACTACGTCTCCAAGCCGTTCGCCTTCGCCGAGCTCGTCGCCCGTCTCCAGGCGCTGCTCCGCCGGAGCGGGGGCGACGGCGCGATCGAAGCGGCCGGCCTGCGGCTGAACCCCGTGACGCATTCCGTCGAGTGCGGTGGCCGCACCGCGCCTCTCACGCCGACCGAGTTCCGCTTGCTCGCACGGCTGCTCTCCCGGCCGGGCGAAGCCGTGCGGCGGCGTGAGCTTGCACGTGCGGGCTGGGTGCACGGGGCTCGCGTTCGCGACAACACGCTCGACGCGTACATCGCGCGACTGCGGCGCAAGCTGCGGGCGCTCGAGAACGCGCCCGAGATCGCGACCGTCCACGGCGTGGGCTATCGGATCGCGTGAGCGCGCCGCTCCACCCGTTGCGAAACGTGCGGGGCCGCCTGTTGACGATCGTGCTGCTGGCGCTTGCGCTCGCACTCGGGGCGGCGGCCTACGGTTTCAACGTCCTCTTCGCGCACACGACGTCGCGCGACGCCGATTCGCTGCTGCGTGCAAGGGCGAGCTCGGAGCTGAGCCTGCTGCAGCTTCGTGACGGGCGCCTGCACGCGCTCGAGACGAGCGACGACGCGATCGGCGACAGCCAGGTCTGGATCTTCGACCGTCGCGGGCTCGTCGAGCGTCCGGCCCGTCCGAGCATCGCGGACGGCGGCGCTGCCGCGCTCGCCGGCGGGCCGCGGCGCTTCCACGACCTGCAGGCCGGGGACCTGCGCCTGTACGCGGCGCCGATCGTCATCGGCGGTCGCAGAGAAGGCACGCTCGTCACGGGCCTGTCGCTCGGATGACCCGGCAGGCCGAGGCTTGGAGCGAGCGCGACCTCGATCGCCGCTTCGAGCTGGGCGAGCCGCACGACGAGCTGACGCAGCTCGGCGCCACGCTGGACGGCCTGCTCGACCGGATCGCGGCGAGCCTGCGCCACGAGCGGCGGTTCTCCGCCGAGGTCTCGCACGAGCTGCGCACACCGCTGGCGGGCCTGATCGCCGAGGCCGAGCTCGCATTGCGACGCGAGCGCAGCGCGCCGGAGTACCGGACCGCGCTCGAGGTCATCCTCGCGAGCGCGCAGCAGGTGTCGAGAATCGTCCACACGCTGGTCGCCGCCGCGCGGCACGAGGCCGAGGCAACGCACGGCACGGCCGACGCATACTCCGTCGTCGCGACGACGATCGACGGTGTCGAGGCGCTCGCCCAGGAACGTCACGTCCACGTTGTCGCAGAGCCGCCGCGCCAGAGCCTGCGGCTCGGCATCGACGCCGATCTGGCCGAGCGGGTGCTGCATCCGGTCGTCGAGAACGCGTGTCGCTACGGGCGGTCGACCGTCACGGTCACCGTCGAGCGTCGAGGTGGGCGAGTCACGTTCGCGGTCGAGGACGACGGTCCCGGCCTGGCGCCCGGCGAGCGGGAGGAGATCTTCGCGCCGGGCGCGCGAGGGGAAGCCGGCCGGACTTCGCATGGTGCGGGCCTTGGGCTTGCGCTCGCGCGGCGTCTCGCACGGGCCGCCGCCGGAGATGTCGCGGCGGAGCAGAACGGCTCAGGAGCACGGTTCGTGGTCTCGCTGCCGGCTGCCTGACGCTCCACCGCGAATGACCCAATCGTGCCCTTACTGACACGCGCGCGCGCGAGTAGCTTCTTGACATAGGACGTGCCCCGAGTGCCTTCGCCGGCGCACCCGGCCGGCAATCGCAGGGCCGTCACGAGAAGCGAACAACGAAGGGGACATGTACGGGATCATCGCTTACGCCGGTGAGCGGTCGGCGCTGCCGACTCTGCTCAGCCACGCGCTCGACGCAAGGTCGTCGTTGGACGTGCTCGTCTGCGGCTGCGTCGCGGCGCTCATGACCCTCACGTGGACGTACCGTGCACTGACGCGGCGGTTCGGCTGGGGCCCCAGTGACACGTAGCTCCGTCCTGCACGCACTCGTCACCGCCGTCGTGCTCGGTGTGCTGGCGGCCGTGACAACCCTCGTGAACGCGCAGGCGAACGACGTCGTCCTGATCGCGTACTGGTATCTCGGCGCAGCCGTCATCGCCGTGTGCCTGATCGCGTACGTGATCGGCCGCCGCTATACGCACAACGCGCCGGCGGAGGGCTCCGTCCTCTGCATCGTCCCGGCGTACAACGAGGATCCCGAGGGGCTGCACAAGACCGTTGTCGCGCTCCTCGGCCAGACGGTTCCCGTCGACATCGTCGTGATCGACGACGGCTCGCAGATTCCCGTCGTCCCGAGCATCGCGCATCCCCGCGTCAGCTGGATGCGCCAGGCGAACACCGGGAAGCGCGGCGCACAGGTCGCCGTGCTGAAGGAGTTCGACCGCACGGACTACGACTTCGTCCTGACGGTCGACTCCGACAGCGAGCCGCATCCGGATGCCTGCGAGCAGCTGCTCAAGGCGATGCGGGACCCGAAGATCCAGGCCGCGACGGGGATGATCTACATCCGCAATCACGACGAGAGCTGGGTCAGCCTCGCTGCCGACATCGATATCGGCACGTCGTGCGTGATGATGCGCGCCTCGCGGTCGCTGCTCGGCGCGCTCGAGACGACGTCCGGCGCGCTCGCGCTCTACCGCAGCAGTCTTCTGTACGACCACCTCGCGGCCTACGCCGTCGAGTGCGGCACCGGCGACGACCGCTGGCTCGCGCTGCGCGCGCTGCGCCGCGGCGAGGTCGTGGCCGTGGCGGAAGCGATCGTCGAGACGGACATGCCGACGACGCTGCGCGGCACCTACAAGCAGCGCCTGCGCTGGTCGCGGTCGTGGTGGTGGATGCTGCCGTACGTCGTCAAGTACCTCGGGCCGAAGCAGCTCCTAAGCCCGCTGTACGGCGTGACGCAATTGCTCGTCACCCCGATCATGGTCGCCTACGTCGCCGGGGGTGTGCTCTGGAGCAGCGGCGCGCGCTACGAGTCTCACGGCCGCATGCTCCTCGTGTATCTGGCGGCGTACGTCGTCGTCCGGTACGCCCTCGCCGCGCTGTACCTGATCGGCCGTCCCAACGTGTCCGTGCGACGGAAGCTGGTGCTGTTCCTGGTCGGCACGCCCGCCGCCGTGCTGCTGAACGTCCTGCTGCTCGTCCCGACGAGATACGTCGCGCTCGGGAAGCTCTTCGACAACCGGTGGCAGACGCGCGAGCTGTCGGCCACGCAACTCTCGCGATTCCGCGACGCGGCACTCCTCAGAGAAGCCGCATGACGCCCCGCCCACAGAAAGAGGAACGATGACCGTCAACAAGCTCTCCCTCGCACTACCGGCGCTCGGACTGGCAGCCGTGCTGCTCGTGCTCGGCATCAAGCCGGCGCGAGCCGCTGCTCTCTCACCGGTGAACAACGATTGCGCCGGAGGTTCCATCGCCTTCACCTTCGACGACGGCCCGGGGCCGAACACGCCCGCGGTCGTGCAGGCGTTGAAGGAGCTCAACCTGAAAGCCACCTTCTTCGCGCTCGGGAACAAGGTCGACGCGTCGGCTTCGAACCAGCAGGTCATCCGCGACGAGCTCGCGGCCGGCTTCGCGGTGCAGAACCACACGTACGACCATGCGTCGTGGACCGGTGCATCGACCGGGGCGCAGCCTTTGACCGAGGCACAGCTCACCACGGAGCTGGAAAAGACGTCCACGGCGCTCGTCAACGCCGGGGCACCCAAGGCGACGCTGTATCGCCCGCCTTACGGGGACGTCAACGCGTACGACGACCTGATCGCGCGCAACCTCGGGTATCGCATCGTGATGCCGTGGGGCGCTCCGAGCGCGAACATCGTCGACTCGCAGGACTGGACGGGGACCTCCCCGGCAGCGATCGCGGCGAACGTGACGCAGGGTTACACGAAGAACGGAAACTTCTACCCGGGCATCAAGGACGGCTCGATCGTCTCGATGCACGACGGCGAGGATCTGACGACGCTGAACACGATCGCCGCGCTTCAGCCGATCGTCGACTACATGAATGCGAAGCACCTGTGCTCGACGGGCTCGATCCGCGCGGATGCGACGGGCGGCATCGTCCCGCCGCCGGCGCCGCCGCAGCCCGCGACGGGCAATCTCGTGCAGAACCCGTCCCTCGAGACGCTTCGTGCGACGAGCTCGTCCTCGACGGAGCCGGTCTGCTTCCAGCAGGCGGGCGCGAGCGTCGCGAACAACGCCGCCAGCTGGGGCCTGACGAATGACGCGCACTCCGGTTCGGTCGCCGCACGCGTCGACGTCAGCAACTGGACGGCGGGCGACCGCAAGCTCGTCTTGACACAGCGCCAGTCGGAGCAGTCGTGCCTCGCCGCTGTCACGCCCGGCAAGAGCTACTCGATGTGGGCCTGGTACAAGGGCAGCTGGGGCTTCTCGGGCCCCTCGCCCACGAAGGTCAGCATCGCGACCTACTACCGCAACGCAGCCGGGGCATGGGTGTACTGGCAGTCGAGCCCGCTGCTGGCGCCGACCTCGGCCTGGAACCTCGCGAGCTTCAGCTCGGCGCCCCTGCCCGCGGGCGCGACGGGGATCAGCTTCGGGCTCGCGATCGCGGGGCCGGGCACGATCACCACGGACGACTACGCGCTGGCGATGAGCTAGGAAACGAAGGCGGTTCCCCGGTTCGAGGGACAGGCCCAGGCGGGAGGTGGTCGAATAGTGCGGCATGAGGCGTGCCGCCGCCGCCGCTCTCCTGGGCCTCGTCTTGCTCGCGATGCTGACCGCGCCTGCTTTCGCCCGGCGCCGGCCCGCCCCGTCCACCCTGGCGCCGAATCCCTCGGCGCCCCGGCTGCTGGGAGTCACGCTGCCGTGGTCTGCGACGTGGCTCTCGGACATCGATGCGTTCTCGAGCCGCGTCGGCCGAGTTCCGTCCGTGATCTCGACGTACCGGGACATGCAGTACTCGATGCTGAACACGTCGCAACTCGATGCAGTGGCCGCAAAGCGGTCGGTCCCGCTCGTGACCGTCGAGCCGTGGGACTCTTCGAGCACCACTGACCCGCGCTACGCGCTGAAGAACATCGTGCGCGGCGACTTCGATGCGTGGTTCGCAGCGGGCGCAGACGCCGCCCGCTCGTTCGGCAAGCCCTTCTACCTGAGGTTCGCGCCGGAGATGAACGGCCGCTGGGCGCCGTGGGAGGCCGGCATCAACGGGAACACGCCGCAGGACTACGTGCAGGCGTGGCGGCACATCCACGACATCTTCGCCGGCCACGGCGCCTCGAACGTCAAATGGGTCTGGAGCCCGAATGTCTTCGGCGGCTCCGCGGTCGACTTCACCCCGTACTACCCCGGCTCGGATGTCGTCGACGTGCTGGCGTTGGACGGCTACAACTGGGGAAGCCTAGACGTGTGGCAGACCTACACGCAGGTGTTCGGCTCCTCGTACGACAAGCTGTGCCAGCTCGACACGTCGCTACCGATGATGATCGCCGAAACTGCGTCCACCGAGCTCGGCGGCGACAAGGCAGCGTGGATCACGTCCATGTTCACGCGCGAGATCCCGACGCGGACGCCGCGCGTCAAGATCGTCGTGTGGTTCGACCAGAACAAGGAAACCGACTGGCGCGTCGAGTCTTCCACGCCGTCGCTCAACGCGTATCGCGCGGTG
>MNJC01000074.1:8431-24309 GCA_001920085.1 Actinobacteria bacterium 13_1_20CM_4_69_9 | reverse complement strand
TCCTGGGCCTCGGAGTTCACCTGCCAGTCGCCGCCGACCGGCTCGGCCACGCGCACCTCGCCGCGGTCCAGCGCGTCGATGATCTGGTCGACGTTCACAAGACGCGCTCGAGGATGGTGGCGGCGCGCCGGCACTCTTCCTCCGTAGGGACGAGCGCCATCCGAAAGTAGCCCGACCCCGCCGGCCCGAAGAAGCTCCCGGGCGAGACGATGATCCCGTGCTCGAGCAGGCGCTCGGCGATGTCATCCGACGGGGCCTCGAGCCAGAGGAACATCGTCGCCGAACGGCCGCCGGCAATCCGCAGCCCCTTCGACTCGAGCGTCGGCAGCAGCGCGTCGCGCTTGCGACGGTACGCAGCGCGCGTGCGCTCGACGTGCTCCTCGTCGTTCCACGCGACGACCGACGCACGCTGGACGAACTCCTGCGGTGCGGTCCCGACCGACGGGCGGTACTGCTTCAGCGCGGCGATCAGGCCGGCGTCCGCGGCGACGAAGCCCGAGCGGTAGCCCGTCATCGACGAGCGCTTGCTGAGCGTGTTGAACACGGCGACGTTGCCGTGCTCGCGCACCTCGAGCGCCGAGTGCGGCGGCGCGTCGAACCACAGCTCGGAGTACGCCTCGTCGCAGGCGAGCAGGAAGTCGTGCTCCCGCGACAGGTCGGCGGCCCGGCGGAGGAACTCGAGCGGCGCGACTGCGCCGGTCGGGTTGTTCGGATAGTTGAGCCACACGATCGCGGCGCGCCCCCACGTCTGCTCCGGCACGGAGTCGAGATCCGGCAGGAACCCGTTCGCCTCCTCGAGCGGCAGCTGATCTACCTGCGCGCCCGCAAATGTGGCGCCGCGGTCCGGCACCGGGTAGCCGGGCTGCGTCGTGACGACCAGCGGCTTGTCGCCGTCCCTGTCGACGACCACCTGGGCGAGGAGGAAGATCGCCTCCTTCGATCCGTACGTCGGGACGATCTCCGTGGCGGGGTCGAGGCCCACGCCGAAGCGGCGCTGGCACCAGCCGGCGACCGCCTCGCGGAGCTCCGGCAGCCCCTCGGCGAGTGGATACGTCGAGATCTCCGTGAGGCTGTCGGCGAGCGCGTTGCGGATCATCGGGTCGGTCGGCTCGCGCGGGTCGCCCTTGCCGAAGTCGAGCAGGTCGACCCCCTCCGCCGCGAGGCGCCGCTTCGCCTGCTCGAGCTGGACGAACGGATACGTCCCGGTGGCGGCGAGGGCGGGGGAGAGCTGCATCGTGCGCCATAATTGCAGTCGTGATCCAACGCCAGCCGGACCCCGCGCTGGAGCGTGGGTTCATCGCCGCCGTGCTGGCCCAGGGAGTCGATTCGGAGGACGAGCTGGCCGAGCTGCGAGAGCTCGCGCGAACCGCGCTCGTCGAGCCCGTCGGCTCGGTGGTGCAGCACCGGCCGCGGCCGGAGCGGCGCACCTACCTCGGCAAAGGAAAGCTCGAGGAGCTCAAGCGCACCTACAAGGAGTCGGGTGCCGAGGTTCTGCTCATCGACGACGAGCTCGACCCGGCGCAGCAGCGCACGCTCGAAGACACGTTGAAGGCGCGCGTCGTCGACCGCACCCAGCTGATCCTCGACATCTTCGCGCAGCACGCGGTCAGCGCCGAGGGCAAGCTCCAGGTCGAGCTCGCGCAGCTCGAGTACAACCTCCCGCGCATGCGCGGCATGTGGCAGCACCTCGAGCGGCTCGGCGGCGGGGTCGGGACGCGCGGCCCCGGCGAGTCGCAGCTCGAGAGCGACCGCCGGATCGCTCGGCGGCGCATCACCGTGCTGCGGCGCCGGCTCAAGGAGCTGAGCAAGCAGCGCGACGTCCGCCGCAAGGAACGCCGTCGGGCCGAGGCGCCGACCGCCGCGCTCGCCGGCTACACGAACGTCGGGAAGTCGACGCTCCTCAACGCGCTCACCGACGCGGAGGTCTCGGTGAACGACCGGCTGTTCGAGACGCTCGATCCGACGACGCGCGCGTTCGACCACGACGGGCGCAAATACCTCGTGACCGACACGGTCGGCTTCATCCGCCGACTGCCGACGCAGCTGGTCGAGGGCTTCGCCGCGACGCTCGAGGAGACGCTCGTCGCCGATCTCGTCCTGCACGTCGTCGACGCGTCGGCGGACGACGAGCGCATCGCGGAGCAGGCGCACGCGGTCACCGCCGTGCTGCACGACATCGGGGCGGACGATCTCCCGCTCGAGCTCGTGCTGAACAAGATCGACGCAGTCGACCCGTCGCGTCGCCGGCGGCTCGAGAACGTCTTCCCGGATGCGGTGCAGGTGTCGGCGCTGACCGGGGAAGGGCTCGGCGCCCTGCGCGAGCGGATCGCGGAGCGTTTCTCCGACCGGTTCGAGGCCGTGCGCCTGTTCCTGCCGTACGAGGACGGCGGCAAGCTCGCCGAGCTGTACTCGCTCGGCGCGCCGATCGAGGAGCGCGAGGATCAACCCGACGGCGTGCTCGTGCGCGCACGGCTACCACGCCGCGAGCTTCGCCGGTTCGCTCGGTACCTCGTCGCTTGACCAGGCTGTCGATTCAAAGGCTCCGCGATGAGGCAGTCCTGCCGGCCCGCGCGTATCACGGCGACGCGGGGCTCGATCTCTCCGCATGCGAGCGTGTCGAGCTCCTGCCCGGCGAGCGAGCCGTCGTCGGAACAGGGATCGCCGTCGCGATCCCCGAGGGCCACGCGGGCTTCGTGCAGCCGCGTTCCGGCCTTGCCGACCGACACGGCATCACCGTCGTCAACTCGCCGGGGCTGATCGACTCCGGCTACCGCGGCGAGCTGAAGGTGATCCTGCTCAACACCGACACCAGGCAGCCGTTCGTCGTGGAACAGGGGATGCGAATCGCGCAACTGGTCGTGCTCGAGGTTCCCGGCCTAGACCTGGAGGAAGTCGACGAGCTGCCGGCGACGGAGCGCGGCGTCCGCGGACACGGGTCGTCCGGGGCGTGATCGGCATGGAGCCGCGCATCAGGGTCTCGGCGATCCTGCGCTGGAAGGGCCGCATGCTGCTCTGCCGGCACGAGAAGCCGGGGAAGGAGTACTGGCTGTTGCCGGGCGGCGGCGTCAACTCCGGCGAGAGCCTCGTCGATGCACTGCACCGCGAGCTTGGTGAGGAGATCGGGATCGACGAGCGGCTGTCGGTCGAAGGGCCGGTCGCGATCGTCGACTCGATCGCCCCGACGCCGAGCTTCGCCGCGAAGCACGTCGTGCACATCATCTTCGCGGGCGACCTCGGCGGGCGGTCGCTCGAGGCCGTGACGTCTCAGGACGCGGCCGTCCGAGGCCATCGCCTCTTCGACCTCAACGAGCTGGACGGCATCGTTCTGCACCCGCCGATCGCGCGCTTCCTGAGTCGCTGGCAGCCGGGCGACCCGGCGGTGTATCTCGGCGCCCTCTGGGCGCGGTAGCTAGCGCTTACCGCCGCGGGACCGCGCTCGCAGCGCCGACACGGCGTGCGCCTGCTGCTCGAGCTCGTCACCCAGCGGGTCGAGCACCGGTGCCTCGCCGAGTCGGTGCGCGAGCGCCTGTGCCAGCACCCAGTCCGCGAACCACGGGTTGCGCGGAAGGAGCGGCCCGTGCAGGTACGTCCCGACGGCGCGGCCGACACGGCAGCCCTCGAAACCGCTGTCCCCGTCGTTGCCGAAGCCGGCGACGACGCGACCGAGGGCCTCGGCGCCGGCGTCGAGCCTAGTCCGCCCGGCGTGGTTCTCGAACCCCGCGAGCGTGCGCACGACTCCCGGCTCGAGCTCGCACTCGAGCAGCACGTCGCCGATCATGCGCGTCTCGCCCGCGACGGTCTCCAGTGGAAAGAGGCCGATGCCGGGCAGGTCGCCGCCGTGGAAGTCGCGGTAGGAGCGCCCCATGAGCTGATAGCCCCCGCACACCGCGAGGAGGGCCGCGCCGCCGTCCACTGCAGCACGGACGCCGTCGGACTTCGCGACGAGGTCCTCGGCGACGAGTGCCTGCTCGCGGTCCTGGCCGCCGCCGACGTAGAGAAGGTCGTGCGCACCCGGTTCGACAGGGTCGCCGACGGAGACGGTGTGCACCTCGAGCTCGTGTCCGCGCCAGGCCGCTCGCCGGGCGAGCACGGCGATGTTCCCGCGGTCGGCGTAGATGTTGAGGTAATCCGGATAGAGATGCCCGACCACGATCTTCACGCTGCGCGCTCCCAGTACGGACGCACGAAGCCGCGCTCGCCGACGATCTTCCGGAGGGCGAGCATGGCGGTGTAGGTGGGGAGGAGGATGAGCTCGTCGCCTTCAGGCGTCAGCTCGAGGCCGCGGTCGAGCGCGCGTTCGAGCGCCGGGATCACCTCGATCGCGCCGGACGGCATCCCTGCGTACTTGAAGCGCAGCGCGAGCTCGGCGGCGCGGTCGCCCGTCGCGATCAGGCGCCCGAGCCCGGCGAGCAGCGGCTCGAAGTCGACGTCCCAGATCCAGGAGACGTCCCGCCCGTCGGCGATCGCATCGTTCAGCGCGATCACCGCGAGCGACGGAACGCCACCGTCGACGATCGTCCGGACAGCCTCGTTCGCCCCGGCGGGGTTCTTGATCAGGAGCATCAGCAGCCGCCGCTCGCCGACGGCGATCCGCTCGAAGCGCCCGAACGCCGCGGTGAAACGCCCGAGCCCGGTGGCGACCTCGTCCAGCGACGCGCCGAGCGCGCCGGCGAGCGACGCGGCGGCCAGCGCGTTGTAGACGTTGTAGAGCCCGGGCACCCCGAGGCGCACGTCACGCACGCCGTCGGGCGTCTCGAGCCGGAACGCGACCGCGTCGAGCCCGTGTAGCCGGATGTTGCGCGCGACGACGCTCAGCGGCGGGCGCGCGTGCCCGCAGTTCGGGCAGCGGTAGTCGCCGAGGTGCCCGACGTACGCAGCCGCGTAGTCGTAGGGCGTCCCGCAGCGCACGCAGTACTTGGAGTCCGCCGCGTGCTGCAGCGACGGCCGCGCGCAGGACGGATCGTCGACGCCGAAGACGACCGCGCCCGGGCGGTCGCGCGCGAGCTCGCCGACCTGCGGGTCGTCTCCGTTCAGCACGAGCGCCGCTCCCGCCGGTAAAGCCCGGACTGCTGCGCGCCAGCCCTCGGCGACGTGCTCCAGCTCGCCGTAGCGGTCGAGCTGGTCGCGAAAGAGGTTGCCAAGGCAGACGGCGCGCGGGCGGAGTCGCGCGGCGACCTCCGGCAGCGCAGCCTCGTCCACCTCGAACAAGCCCAGCTCGGCGCCGCGGGCGTCGAGCAGCGTGGACGCAACTCCGGAGACGAGGTTGGCGCCCGAGTTGTTGTGCGCCAGACGGGCACGACCGCTCAGGATCTCGGCGGCCATCGCGGCCGTCGTGGTCTTGCCGTTCGTCGCGGAGATCAGCGCCGAGCCGAGGGGAAGCCGCGCCGCGAGACGGTCGACCGCGCCGGGATCCACCTTCCAGAGGAGCTTCCCGGGCACGGTCGTCCCGCCGCCTGCGCCTGCGAGGCGAGACAGGCGGCCCGCTGTTCGCGCGAGCGCGATCTCGGCCGCAAGCGGAAGGGGCACTCGCACGACCGACGCAGGCTATCCGAGCACCCCTGATCACTCGGACGGGGGAACTTTCGCCGCGTGACCCAGAAGGGTGACGAACTGGACGGGGCGGCTCTCTACGTTGCGACGCGTCAATTGCGGCTTTGAGAGGAGCGGGGTAGGAATGCGGAATGGAGACCAGCGGCGGGGCGTGCGCGCGAGTGCGCTGTGGGGCAGCGGCAAGCGAGGAGGCGACTCGCGCTCGAACGCCTTGTGGGGCAGTGGCAAGCGCCGGACGGCGCTCCTGGCCACGTTGGCCCTCGTCGTGCTCGTTCCACTCGGCGCGTCGGCCAGCCCGTCGAAGGCGGACGGACCAACGGCGTTCGTCACGCCGTCGCTCCTGTCGTCCGCGCAGTCGAACGCGACCGGCGCCTTCAACGTCATCGTCCAGGGCAAGGGCGGTAACCAGGCCGCGAAGGCGATCGCCGACGTGCTCGGCGCCGACAAGAAGGCGTACAAGGCCTTTCGCTCGATCGACGGCGTCGCGGTCCAGCTCAGCGGAGCACAGCTCCTCGCGCTCGCGAGCGACAGGCACATCACTGCGATCACACCCGATGCGCGTGTGCGTCTCTCTGCCGCGTCGGCCTCGGTCGACAGCAAGGAGAAGTGGCCGTACGTCACCGGCGTCGACAAGTACAACGGCGCGCCGGCGGCGACGATCGCGATCATCGATTCCGGCATCGACGCCACTCGGCCGGAGTTCGCCGGCCGGATCCTCGCAAACGTCAACCTGTCGACGCTGCCCGGCAACTCGCCCGGCGACGGCCGCGGTCACGGCACGTTCGTGGCCGGCATCGCCGCCGGCAAGCTCGCGGGCAAGGACGGTGCGGCCCCGACGGCCAAGCTGGTCTCGATCGACGTCATGGACGACCAGGGGATGGCGCGCACGAGCGACGTCATCGCCGCGGCCGACTGGATCCTCGCCAACAAGGCGCAGTACGGCATCAAGGTCGCCAACTTCTCGCTGCACTCTTCCGTCGCGAACAGCTTCATGTACGACCCGCTCGACAAGGCCGTCGAGAAGCTCTGGTTCAACGGTGTCGTCGTCGTCGCGGCCTCGGGCAACTACGGCTATGCGGATCGCCCGAGCGGCGTGCCGTACGCACCGGGGAACGACCCCTTCGTGATCACGGTCGGCGCCAGCGACACGGGCAAGTCGGTGTCGACGAACGACGACACGTCGGCGCCGTGGTCGGCATGGGGCTATACGCTCGACGGCTTCGCGAAGCCGGACGTCTCGGCGCCGGGCCGTTATATGGTCGGGCCCGTCCCGGTCACTGCGACGCTGTACAGCGAGCGCCCCGATCACATCGTCGACACGGGCTACATGGAGCTTTCGGGGACGTCCTTCGCAGCACCGATCGTGAGCGGCATCGCGGCGCTCATCCTCGGGAGCAACCCGACGCTCACCCCGGATCAGGTCAAGGGCGCGCTGCTGCTCGGCGCCAAGCCGTTGCCCAGGGCAGCGGATATGTCCGAGGGTGCGGGCGAGGTCAACGCCGGCAAGTCAATCCAGCTCAAGAATCCGCCGGCCGCGAACAAGGCGCTGAACAAGTTCCTCGTCAGCGACCCCGTCTCCGGCTCGCTCGTCTTCGACGCGGCGAGCTGGGCCTCGGCCGCCAAGACGGACGCATCGTGGGCCAGCGCTTCGTGGAGCGACGCTTCCTGGTCGTCCGCGTCGTGGGCCTCCGCCAGCTGGGCCTCGGCCTCGTGGGCGAGCGCGAGCTGGGCGTCCGCGTCCTGGGACTCGAGCGCGTCGGCCTCAGCCTCGTGGTCGGACCTGAGCCTCGCGAGCGCATCGTGGGCTGACAACGCGGAGGGTGAGACGGCGGACGTCGACGGCGGCGCCATCGACCCGCTCGAGCTCGACGCCGTCCTGAACGGCACCCTCGACCCCTAGAACCGTGCGACAGGCCGGGGGTACCCCGATTGGGGGAACCGATCGAGTGATCCCCGATCGGGGGATGCCCCGGCCGTCGCGCGACCGTACTTTCTGCTCTGGGCTTTCTGTCCTGCGGCCCTGCGTTGACAAGGAGAAAACCCGGCAGTGAGCGCGGTACCAACCGACATCCCCGTCGTCGCTGAGCCCGGCTCCGGGCGCAGCGAGACGCTCCCGCGCAACGCACGGCTCTACTTCCTGCTCGTGGCGGGCGCGACGGTCGCCGCGACCTTGCCGTTCATGGCGCGGCTGCAGGACACGCACCACTGGTTCGCGTTCCTGATCCTCAGCTCCGCCGCGGCCACCGCGCAGCTCTTGCGCGTGCAGACGCCGCGCGACCAGGCCTACCACGCCGCGATCGTGTTCTTGATCGCGGCGGCGTTCCTGCTGCCGCCCGAGCTCGTGGCGCTGATGGGGATCGTGCAGCACATCCCGGAGTGGCTGAAGATCCGCTACCGCTGGTACCTGCAGACGTTCAACATCTGCAACTACGTGCTCGCCGCGATGGCGGTGTGGTTCCTCGCACACCACATCTTGCGGTGGAGCGCGATCCAGGACCACACGCTGCGTCTCGCCGTCGCGGGCCTGGTCTGCTGCATCGTCTTCGTCGCGATCAACCACACGGTGCTCGCCCTGATGCTGCACTTCGCCCGCGGTCACACGCTGCGCGCGACGGGGCTGTTCGAGGTCGAGCATTTCACGACCGACCTCGTGCTCGCAGCGCTCGGCGTCGCGACATACGCCTTCTGGGCGATCAACCCGTGGCTCATTCCATTCGCAATCGCGCCGCTCATCCTGGTGCACCGCTCGCTGGCGGTCCCGCAGCTGCAGGCGGAGGCGCGCGTGGATCCGAAGACGGGGCTCTTCAACGCGCGCCACTTTGCGGCCGCGCTGTCGGACGAGATCGGCCGGGCCGAGCGCTTCGAGCGGCCGATGTCGCTGATCATGGCCGACCTCGACCTGCTGCGTGACATCAACAACTCGTACGGCCACCTTGCCGGTGACGCGGTGCTGCGAGGCATCGCCGACGTCTTCCGCGCGCAGCTCCGCCACTTCGACGTGCCGGCCCGCTTCGGCGGCGAGGAGTTCTCGATCCTCTTGCCGGAGACGCCGCCGGAGCAGGCGATGGAGATCGCCGAGCGCATCCGGCGTGCGGTCGCACAGCGGACGTTCGACGTCGAGACCTCGAGCGAGCCGATCCGCGCGACGGTGTCGATCGGCGTCGCCGGTTATCCGAAGGACGGCACGGATGCGAACGAGCTGATCCACCAGGCCGACCTCGCCGTCTACCGGGCGAAGCTGCAAGGGCGAAACCGCGTCCTCGGCGCCAGCTCGGAGCCGCTACTCGTCCCGAGCGACCGCACGGCGCGCCTGATCGCGGTTCCCGAGGACGGCGACGAGCCGACGCCGCTGCCGGCCTCGACGGCGGTGCAGCCCCCCGAGGAGCGCCGCGCCGACGTGCGCCATCCGCGCCCGCATGCAGTTCACGGACCGCGCTTCCTCTCGCTCGACCGCCGCCTCAGCCTCGTCGTCGGGCTCGTCAGCACGCTCGGCGTCGCCGCGGGCATCGCGGGCCTGGCGTTCAGCTGGACGTCCAAGGACCTGCTCGGAATGCTCGCCATCCTCCTGCTGGTCGGAGTGGGGCAGGCTCTCGCGCTCGAGGCGGACGAGGGCGCCGCCGTGCTGTCCGTCAGCGCGGTGGGCTGTCTCGCCGCGTCTTCGTTGTTCGGGTGGCGAGCGGCGCTGCCGCTGGCGGTCACGAGCGTGGCGGTCGACTGGAGCGCGCGCCGCCAGCCGCTCCACAACATCCTCTTCAACATCGGCGCGCTGACGCTCGCCTCGCTGACCGCGGCGAGCATCTTCAACGTCGCGCATTTCTTCCCCGACGGCACCAGCCACCGGCTTGCGATCGCCGCTCTCGGCCTGCTCGCCGGTGCCGGCTACTTCGTGGTCAACATGGGCCTCGTCTCGCTCGCGCTGGCGCTCCAGGGCCACGAGCGCTGGTGGAACGTCTTCCGCGAGCAGTTCGCCTGGCTGCTGCCGCACTACGTCGTCTACGGGTTCATCGGCGGCGTCATGGCGCTCGCCTACGAAGCCGTCAATCTGCTGGCGCTCGCGGTGTTCGCCGTCCCGCTGCTGCTCATGCGCAAGACGCAGGAGGCGTACCTGAAGCACCCCCACCGCAGCGCCCAGAAGCTGCGGCAGGCCGCGGAGACCATCCAGTCCCAGAACGTGTCGCTCGAGATGGCGAACAAGCTGCTGAAGGAGCGGTCGACGGCGGCGATGGAGTCGCTGTCGGCGACCGTGGACGCGCGGGACTCGTACACCGCGGGTCATTCCCGGCGCGTGCAGCAGCTCGCGCTGGCGATCGGCCGCGAGCTCGGTCTCTCGCAGGCGGAGCTCGACCTGCTGGGACACGCTGCGCTGTTTCACGACATCGGAAAGCTCGCGATCCCGGATGCCATCCTGCTGAAGCCCGCGAGCCTGACGCAGGACGAGTGGGCGCTCATGCAGCGGCACGCTGAGGAGGGCGCACGGATCATCGACCGCCTCGGGTTCCTCAACGACGCGGTGCCGGCGATCCGGCATCACCACGAGCGCTTCGACGGGACCGGCTATCCCGACCGCCTTGCCGGCGAGGACATCCCGCTCGGCGCGCGCATCATCCACGTCGCCGATGCGCTCGACTCGATGTTGACGACGCGCATCTACCGCGCCGCGCGGCCGGCCGCGGAGGCGCTTCAGGAGCTGCGGGCGTCGGCGGGCACGCAGTTCTGCCCCCGCTGCGTCACGGCCCTCGAGCGGATCCTCCCGCTCGACGCGATCGAGCGCGACGACGACCGGCCGAGACTCTCCGTCGCTTCGTAGACCGCTCCGTTAAGCCATAGTTGCGCTTTTTCCAGAGCGCTCTATCCTTATTGGCATGGCCAGGAAACCGCGCTACCGGGCGGTCGCCAAGATCGACCCCGCCGCGCTCGCGTCGTTCCAGGCCGGAATCCGCAAGCGCTACTCGAACGATCAGATCCTCACGGAGCTACGTGACAGCGCCGAGCGGCTCGGGCGCTCGCCGACGATGCGCGAGTTCGCGGCCGATCCGAAGACCACGGTGCATCCGCAAACCGTGATCGAGCACTTCGGCAGCTGGAACGCAGCCAAGCGCGAGGCCGGGCTCGTGCCGCGCCGCTTCGCGACGCGGGAAGAGCTGGTCGGGCTGCTGGGCGAGCTGGGGGAGGAGCTCGGCCGGACGCCGACCGCGAAGGACCTCGACGAGCGGCGCGGCTCGATGCCGTCGAAGTCCCTCTACTGGCACACGTTCGGCTCGCTCGCCGCCGCGCTGCGCGAGGCCGGGTTCGACGTACCCGTGGGCGAGGAGCGCCTGGAGCGTGCGGTCGACCAGGGCGTGAAGCTCGCGCGCCGGCTCAAGCGGCTCCCGAAGTTCGCGGACTGGGCGGTCGCCCGCCGGAAGGACGAGTCGATGATGACCGAGTGGCAGGTCTACCGCATGTTCGACGCTCGCCGCGGCGCGTGGTCGACCTTCCAGTTCCTGATCAAGGAGCGCCTCGACGAAGACGGCGTCAAGGTCGGAGCGGACGGCCGCCTACGGTAGTGCGAGCTCCGCGACCACGCCGAAGTGGTCGCTCGCCCACACGCCGTTGACAGGCTCGGCGAAGAGCAGCTCGCAACCACTGATCTCGAGGCTCGGCCCGTGGTCGCCGGCGCGGACGAAGACGTAGTCGATCCGCCGGCCGACCTCCTGCACAACGTCGCTCTCTTCCGTCATCAGCGGGTTGCGCAGTGCGAAGGTGTGGCCGCTCTCGCCGGGATGGGCGGTCTCCCAGGCGTCGCGGTAGGAGACGCTCGTGCCGCCGAGCGACTGCAGGCCGCTGAGGAAGCGGATGCTCGCCGCCTCTGGTACGGCGTCGAGGTCACCCACGAGCACGACATGCGCGGGCCGCTCTGCGACGAGCTCCTCGACCCGTCGCGCCGCAGCGACGGTTTGCAGTTCCCGTTCGTGCTCGAGCTGCGGCTTCCACGAGGGCAAGTGGTTGACGAACAGAAGCGGCCCGATCGGCGCGGGCGCGTCAACCTCCGCGAGCAAAGTCGTGGCAGGGAAGTCGGCAGTGCGTTCGCCGAGCTGCTGGTCGAGCTCGTGGACGCTCTTGACCGGCCAGCGGCTGGCGATTGCAGCGCAGTTGCCGTCTCCGATCAGCCCGGTCGTCTGGTGAACGACGTGATACTCCGGGTCGACGATCTCCCGCACGGTGTCGCGGTCGGCGGTCTTGTACGCCTCCTGAAAGCCGATGAGGTCCGGCTGCAAGATGCGAAAGCCTTCCGCGAGCACCTTGCGGCGGCCATTCCAGGCTCCGCCGACGCTCCAGAGGTTGAGGGTGGCGACGCGCACCCTCGAGGGATGCCCACTATGCGGCTTCCTCGATCTCGTAGTCGACCGTCCGCCCGCTCGAAGTCATGAGCCGGATGTCGTAGTTCTCGCCGCGGATCCACGGATAGAGGACGACGAAGGCCTCGATGTCGCCTGCGGGAATGGTCCGCGCACTCGCTCTGAAGTCGACGAACGCGTCGTTCAAGATCACCTGCTCGACGCGTGCCGTCTCCTCCGATTCGTTGCGCACTACCAGCGTGATCGCGCCCGGCTGGAGCTTCGCCTGCGTGACCGCGATCTCACCGCCGCCGCCGCCTCCGCAGCCGGCGAGCACGGCGGCCAGCGCAACCATGACGGCCGCCGCTCTCACTCGACGACCTCGAAGAAGCCCATCCAGCCGAGCGCGGCGAACTCGCTCTTGTGGGCGTGGAACATGTAGCGGCCGGTGAACGGAAAGCGGAGCTCGAGCACGTCACGCTGCCCCTGCCCCTGGATCACGGTGTCGGTGTACTCGGTCGGCTCGAGCGAGGTCCCCGTCGGGAAGCGGTGAAAGAAGTTGCCGTGGACGTGGAACGAGTTGATCGGGTCGAGCTCGACGATGTTGACGAGGTAGATGCGCACGAGCTCGTTGCGTCGTACGCGCACGGGCGTGTTCATGAAGTGAAAGGCGACTGTGTTGACCGCGTAGACCTCGTTGTCCTCGTCGAAGTTCGGGTCGAACGCGTTCTGCACCATCACCAGCTCGTCGGCCGGTGGCCGGCCCTGCGGAGGGTCGACGACGAACATGCCGTAGAGCCCCTTGGCGATGTGCTCGGCGAGCGGCAATGCGTGGCAGTGGTAGAGATGCAGCCCGAACGGGCGGGCCTCGAACTCGTACGTGAACTCCTTGCCGACGTCGATCAGCCCGCCGCCGGCTTCCTCCCCGACGCCCGGCGTACCGTCCATCACCGCCGGATGGATGCCGTGGAAGTGGATCGTGTGCGGATGGCTGCCGGCGTTGATGAAGCGGATGCGCAGGAGGTCGCCCTCGCGCGCGCGTAGCGTCGGGCCCGGCACGCGGGCGTTGTACGTCCATGCGGCGTACTTGACGCCCGGAATGATCTCGATCTCCTTGTCGGAGGCGACGAGCTCCTGGTGATGATGAGGCTGCGGCGGAGCCGCTTCGCTCAGCCTGGCGGCCACTCCTGCCCCGACCACGCCCGCCGCTGCGGAGAGTGCGCCGCGCCTGGTGAAGGTGCCGCGCAACACCTCATCGTGACGGTCTCACCGTCCTCTAAGAGGCAGCTGAGACGGGTGTTAAGAGTTCTTGAGGACTACGCCGCGTGCAGCGAGGCCAGGCGTGCGAGGCACGAGCGCGCCTCGTCGGGCGCACGTACGGCCGGCAGCGGGTCTTCCTCGAACGAGGGGTCGGGCGTGAACGTGTCGCGAGCGACGATTGCGCCACCCTCGACGGCGACCACGATGCCCTCGTCGAGCTGAGTCTTCTTGAGCTTGAGACCGCCGTAGCTTTCGACGAGCTCGAGGGCGAGCCGCGTCGACGCGAAGAAGAGCTCGCGCTTGCCGGTGCCGATCCAGAGGGGCCGGCCCATCCCGCGGGCGAGCAGGAGCTCGGCGCGGTGCTCGTCGATCCATGCCGCCGCCATCGACCCGTAGAGCTGCTGGAGTGCGTGGGCCGTGCGGCCGCGCGACTGCTCGGCGAGCGCGAAGATGATCTCCGAGTCGACGGTCATCCCGGGCTCGGCGCGGGCGATCCCGTGCTCGTCGAAGAGCTGGTCGTCGTTCGCGATGATCCCGTTGTGGACGCCGACCACGGCGCCGTGGCGGATCGGGTGGTTGTTGGCAGTGAGACTGGGGTGGCCCTTCGTGTAATCCCGGACGTGGACGAGCAGCTGCGTCGCCTCCTCGGGCACTCGGATCCGCTCGAGCAGGGCCGTCGCGCCGGAGCGCTGCTTGTGCACGGTGACCTCGGCGCTCGGGCGCCGGAAGGCATAGCCGACTGCGTCGGCGCCGCGCTCGGCGATGCCGGCCAGGAGCGCGCGCGCAGCGACCGTCCGCTCGATGCGACTGTCGAGCCCGAGGCTATATCCGGCGATTCCGCACAAAGTCTTCGAAAAACCGCAGAGCGACCGTTCGGTCGCTCAATGTTTCTAGACGCATCGGCTGACTCTCTTGTTAGGTGAACCTTCTGTAAGGGGATTTCGTTACGTCTCCCTTGGCTGAGGGTTGACGTTTCGCTCAAGCGTCCTCTCGGCCACGCCGATAGAGCTGGCATGCGGCCGCTTCCTGACGTGCCCTCCGATCCGGCTGTCGAGCCGAGGCTCGAGCTCGTCCCCGAGGAGGCAGACGAAGCGGAAGAGGCCGAGGAGACCGAGGACGGGGAGGACGAGGAGACTCCCGTCGCGGTCAAGGCGGAGGCGACGCAGGACCCGCTCAAGCTCTACGTGCGCGCGATCGGCGACGGGCCGCTGCTGACCCCCGCTGAAGAGCGCGAGCTCGCGCGCCGCAAGGACGAGGGCGACGAGCAGGCGAAGAAGAAGCTGATCGAGTCGAACCTGCGCCTCGTCATGTCGATCACGCGTAACTACACGAAGGCCGGCGTCCCGCTGCTCGATCTGATCCAGGAGGGCAACCTCGGGCTGATCCGCGCGGTCGAGAAGTTCGACTACAAGCTCGGCTACAAGCTTTCGACCTACGCAACCTGGTGGATCCGCCAGGCAGTAACGCGCGCGCTCGCCGACCAGGGCCGCACGATCCGTCTTCCGGTCCACGTCGCGGACCAGGTTCGTCGGCTCATGCGCGCGCGCCGCCAGCTCGCGCAGAAGCTGAATCGCGAGCCGACGATGGAGGAGCTCATCAAGGAGAGCGGTTTCCCCGAGAAGCGGGTGCAGGAGCTGCTCGACCTCGTCGAGGATCCGGTCAGCCTCGAGACACCGGTCGGCGACGGGGAGAGCATGTACGCCGATCTGATCGAGGACATCCACTCCGAGCGCCCGGACGAGACGACGTCGCAGAAGCTGCGCAGGAAGGAGCTCGCCGAGGCGCTGCTCCGCCTGAACCCGCGCATGCGTCGTGTGCTTTCGCTCCGCTTCGGTCTCGACGGCGAGCTGCCGCAGACGCTCGAAGAGGTCGGAGCGGGGCTCGGCATCACCCGCGAGCGCGTGCGTCAGTTGGAGTCGCGGGCGCTGCGCGAGCTGCGCGCAGTCGCGCCGGATCTCGAGCTCTACCTGCGCTCCTAGACACTCGCTACGGTGGAGGGAACGTGTTCGTCGACTGCCATTCGCACGTGGTCCCGTCCGGTGACGACGGCGCGGCGACCATCGAGGACGGGCGAGCGCTCTGCGTCAGCGCTGCGCGGCATGGAACGTCGGTGCTGTTCGCAACGCCGCACGTCTGGCCGCACCTGCCGCTGACGCCGGAGCGCGAGCGCGCAGTCCGCGCGTCGTTCGAGCAGGTGCGCGCCGGCGCCGGTCTGGAGCTCCGGCTCGGCTTCGAGCTGACGCCGACGCGGGCGCTGCTGGCCGAGGATCCTCACCGGTACGCGCTCGAGGGGACCGACCGCGTTCTCGTGGAGGTTGATTTCGCCGGCCCCGCGGAGCCCGTGTTCGCCGTGGCGGAGCACATCGAGCGCGCCGGTCTGCGGCCGGTGATTGCGCATCCCGAGCGAACGGAGGCGGTGCTCGACGATCCGGCGGTGGCCGACGAGCTCGCCGCGCGCGGCTGGGCGGTGCAGGTGAACGCGTCGTCGCTGACGGGCCGGCACGGCCCGGAGATCGAGCAGCTCGGGTGGTCGCTCGTCGAGCGCGGCGTGGCGGACATCGTCGCCTCGGACGGTCACCGCAGCACGCGGCCCGCCCATCTGGACGAGGCGTACCGGCTCGTGCACGAGCGTGTCGGCGATCGTGCTCTGTCGTTGTTCGACGGGTCCGCGGTGGGCGTTACGCCGTCACGGACTGAAGCTCGCGTCGCGTCCCGAGGTTAAGCCGTGACGGACTCCATCTCGCGCAGCGT
>MNJC01000074.1:0-8367 GCA_001920085.1 Actinobacteria bacterium 13_1_20CM_4_69_9 | reverse complement strand
ACCCGCTCGCGTGTGAGGCCGAGCCGCCGGCCGATCTCCTCGAGCGTCTTCGGCTCGGCATCGTCGAGCCCGTAGCGGAGCACCAGCACCTGACGCTCGCGCTCGTGCAGCGCGGCGAGGGCCTGCGTCAACGCCTGCGAGCGGAGCGACACCTCGACCTCCTCCTCGGGCAGCGGGTCGTCACCTGCGACGAAGTCGCCGAAGACGGCGTCCTCCTGCTCGCCGACAGGCTGGTCGAGCGACGCTGACGCGCGCGCGGCGGCCTTGACCTCGAGCGCCTGCTGCAACGGCAGGCTCGCCTCCTCGGCGATCTCCTCGAGGGTCGGCTCGCGTCCGAGCTGGGTCCAGAGCGTGCGCTCGGCGCGATTCATCTTCTGGAGGCGTTCGACGATGTGCACCGGCATGCGGATCGTGCGCGCCTTGTCTGCGAGCGCCCGCGCGACCGCCTGGCGGATCCACCAGGTGGCGTACGTCGAGAACTTGTAGCCGCGGCGCCAGTCGAACTTCTCGACGGCGCGGATCAGGCCGAGCGTCCCTTCCTGGATCAGGTCGAGGAAGGGCAGCCCCTGGTTTCGGTAGTTCTTGGCGATCGAGACGACGAGGCGCAGGTTCGACTGGATCATGTGCGTCTTCGCCGCCATGTCGCCGCGCTCGATGCGCTTCGCCAGCTCGACCTCCTGCGCGGCGGTCAGCAGCTGGTGACGGCCGGCCTCGCGCAAGAAGAGCTGCAGCGCGTCGGTGGTGGTCTCATAAGACGTCTGGAGCGGGGGAGGCGGCGGCTCCTTCTCCTTCTCCTTCTCCTCGTCGACGATCTCGATCCCGCGCCGGTCGAGCTCGTTGAACAGGGCGTCGCTCTCGAGGTCGTCGAGCTGCTGAGCCTCGATCAGCTCGGCAAGCTCAGGCTGCCGGATCGAGCCGGTGGCCTCGGCGTTCTCCAGCAACGCCTGGATGTCCTCGTGCTGGAGGATCGACTCGATCTCGACCTGCGTCATCAGTTGCTCGTTGTTTGCCTGGGCGTCGGCAGTTCCAAACGCGCACGCTCTCAGGCCGGACGCATCGAGTCAAGCCCGGTAGAAACGCGGCGGGCCCCCGAAGGGGCCCTGCCGAGGTGAGACGCGGTTTAAAGGTATCCCTGAACCGAGTGCAGTGCGTTGGCGATCGCACCGGACAGCGCGAGCAGCGCCGCCACGACGAGAGCGGTGATCACCGCCAGGACGACGCCGTACTCCGCCATCGTCTGGCCGTCTTCGGCGCCGAAGCGCGCCCGAAAGTAAGTGACGAGATCCGTGAACGTCATTTGCGTCATTCACCTGCCTTTCCGAGGCGCGCCGCTCGCCTTAGGACTTGAGAGTCGAGTAATTGCTTATCGCCGCTTCGAGGCCCGCACCGCAGCCCTCGGCTCAGTGATCATTTCGAGCGTGATTAGGCTGTCAAGCCAGTGCACGAGAATCATCGTTATGTCAAGTCGGCCTGGAAAGGCCTGACTGGACTGGTTGTAGCGCTGGCCCTCCCCGGCTTGGCCAGAGCCGAGATCGTCGCGCCGACCCACAGTGAGGCGCTGCTCGGTGCCGCGCCCGATGGGAGCCCGCGTGTCGCATACACGTCCGGCCGCGACGTCGTCGTCGGGCGGCGGACGGCGGCCGGCTGGAAGTTCGCACGCGCCGGGAAGGTGCCAGGCACGAGCCCGGTCCTCGCCGGCCTCGTCGTCGACGGCCGTGGCCGGACGAGCCTGCTCGTCGAGGCGCGGAATGGGTCGTGGCTCGCGCTCGCGAGTCGCGGCGGGAAGCTCCGCGTCGTCGCCCGCCCGCGGAAGGGCGCGTCGTTCGGCCCGGCCGGGCTGACCCTCGACGCGCGGGGACGGCCGGCGTTCGCATACGCGCTCCGGCTCCGGTCGACGAAGACGTGGCTGCGGCTCGTCACGACCGACGCCCGTGGCCGCCTCCACACGCACGGGATCACGAAGGGCGGCTTCCCGTCCAGCGCGTTCGTGCCGGGAGCCGCACCGGTCCTCGTGCGCGGGCGCCTGCACGTCGTCGAGGCTTACACGGACGCGGCGATCGACTGGGGCCCGAAAGCAGGCGGCGGCTGGGAAGGCCAGTTCCTGTTCGCGAGCCGGGACGGCACGCCCTCGGGGCGTGTCGCGGCGACGGCAAGCAGCTCGGGGCTCTGGTCGGCCTGGACGGAGATGACGGCGGAGACGCTCGGCGTGCTGCTCAACCTCAGCGCCGAGACGCAGTCGACGGCGACGGCGCTCGAGCACGGGATCTTCGTGTCGCTGCTCGTGGATCACGGCAACGCCCAGGTCGGAGCGTACGACTGGGCGCTGCTCGGAGATACGCCCGTCTACGCGGGCGTCCTCGCCGATGCGAACGGACCGTTCGCCGAGCTGGACGGACGGCTCGACGGATATCTGCGCACCCGCGACGGCCGGTATCAGGTCCTCCTCTCGACCCCCAGCGGCCTCGAATGGTTCGAGTCCCCCACCCGGCCCTCGGTCAGGGTCTCGATCGCCGCGGACGCGAGCGGTCTCGTCCAGGGGCATGTCGAGGGAGCGTCGGGCGGCGGAGTCCAGATCTACCGCGAGACAGCCACCGGCCGGACGGCTGTCGGCGTCGCCGAGCTCGCCGGCGACGGGACCTTCACCTTTCAGGACACGGCGCCGACGTCCCCCACTCTCTACCGCGCCGTGTACGTCAACGCCGCGACGAGCATCCCGTTCGCCGCCCTGCTGCGGACGCCTGTGGGGTAACGTCCCCGCGATGCGCAGAGACCAGGTGCTTGCCGCGGTGGCGGCACTCGTGGGCCTCGTCCTGATCGTCGTCGGCGTGATCTACCTCGCCTTCGACGAGCACAGCATTCCGTCGTTCTTCCCGGGGCACTCCTCGCACCCCTCGAGCCACCACCACGCGAAGCACGGGATCGCCGCGATCCTGCTCGGGCTTGCCTGCCTCGCCTTCGCCTGGTTCCGCACCGGGCCGCGGCAGCGCGCGACCACCTCCGCCTAGTGCTGGTCTTCGCCGCGAACAGCGGCCACCACGTGATCACGTACTTCCAGGCGATCGTGATCGGGCTGCTGCAGGGTGTGACGGAGCTCTTCCCCATCTCCAGCCTCGGCCACGCGGTCATCCTGCCGAAGCTCTTCGGCTGGAACCTCAACCAGAAGGAGCCGTACTACCTCGCGTTCCTCGTTGCGACGCACCTCGCGACCGCGATCGTGCTCTTCCTGTTCTTCCTGCGCGAGTGGGTGCGGATCCTTCGCGGGCTCGGCCGCAGCCTCCGCGACCGGCAGATCGCGCCGGACGATGCCGACGCGCGCCTTGCCTGGCTCCTCGTCGTCGGGACGATCCCCGCCGGGCTGATCGGCCTGCTCTTCGAGCACCAGCTCCGTTCGCTCTTCGCGAACCCGACGGCTGCCGCAGCGTTCTTGATGGTGAACGGCCTGATCCTGTTTGCCGCGGAACGCCTGCGCCGGCGCGCGCCGGGCGCGCCCGAACGCGCGCAGCTGCTCGCACGCAGCGACGAGTCGCCCACCGGGCCCGAAGCCGAGAAGCGGCTGGCGACCCTCGGCTACGGCGAGGCCGTCGCCGTCGGCGCCGGACCTCTTCGGGCCAGACGGGAACGGCGTGCGCGGCCCCGCCGTCGCCGGCGCGCTCTGCGCGGGCCTCGCCGCGTGGGCGTCGGTGAACTTCCTGATGCGCTACTTCGAGACGAATCGGCTGACGCCGTTCGCGTGGTATTGCCTGCTTGCAGGGTTCGGCGCACTCCTCGTCTTCGTGCTCTAAGATCGTCTCCACAGCCTTGTCCACATGTTGGAAGAAAGACTGTGGAAATGTTGAAAAAGGAAATTTCCGCAAATTGCGGCCACGTCTTTTTTCGACACCTTGACCCGCCTCTTGCACGCGTTAGTGTCCTGCTTGCGCCGAGCACGGAGCGCAAGTAGGTCGAAACCGAGTCCGAAGGCAGTACCCGGAAGGGGAAAGTCAGCGGAAGCGGTGGACGAAAGCGAAACCGGCTCGGCGAATTTTTATGGTCCGTTTTGGTCTGAAACGCAGGGACTGGCTTCAGCCTGTCCCTGCCGTACATTTCTCTCTTTAGAACGCGGCCCCGGTCAAATTGCAAAATTGACTGTCGCGCCGTTAAAAAAAGAAAAGTGCGCAAATTGCGCGCATGTCTCTTTCGGAGAGCTTGACCCGCTTGCTGCGGACGTTAGTGTGCTGCTTGCGCCGAGCACGGAGCGCGAGTAGGACGAAGCCGGTTCCGAAGGCAGTACCCGGAAGGGGAAGGTCAGCGGAAACGGTGGACGAAAGCGAAACCGGCTCGGCGAACTTTTGGTCCCGTATAGTCATTCGCGGCCATGCACCTGCGTCCCCCCTCTATCGACCCCGGCGTCACGTCCTTCATCTGGGCGTTCTGCCTCGCACTGTTCATCTGGGTCGGCCAGCTCGCCGTCGGCGTTAGTTCCGGAACGGCGCTCGTGATCGCGATCCTGTCGTTCGGCGCGATCTTCCTCTTCGTCCGCCTGCAGGGCGGCGACGACCCCGTCCGCTAGACGGTCACACGCGGCGCGCGCCCGCGCGCGAGCGCGACCACGAGCAGGCGCGTGAGCTCGCCGCCGAGTGCATGCTCGAGCCGTTCGACAGCAGGCGTGCGCGACGGCGTGATTCGGGTGAGAGCGGCACAGTGTTCGAGCAGTAGCTCTGTGCCGCGCTCGCCCTGCGGAGGCGAGACCTCGTACATGGCTCTTTCGCTATCGGCCGTCCGGGCCGACCGCGGATCCCTAGGACTGAGCTAAAGCCGCTCCCCGCCCGTGACGAGCACGGGCGAAGAGCGGCTTATTGGCTATCTGGTCGTTACGCGATCGCGATCGCGGTCCTCGACCGGGACATCGCCGTCGGCGCCGGCGCGGTCACGCGTAACCGGTTCGTCGGCGTCGTCGACACCGTCACGGTCGACGTCCGTCGTGCGCCGGCGGCCCAAGAAGCCGCCACGCCTCGCGGTCGTCGCCGGTGCGGCGACCTCTCTGCGCGGCCCCGTCGTGTCGAACGAGAAGCCGAACACGAGACCGATGCCCAATGCGAAGAGCGGGACGTACTCCTTCAGGTCGTTGACAAGACCCCGGATGTGCAGGCTGTTCGACCACGACAGGACGTGGCGATGGAACCAGCCGTTGCCGGGCTCCGCTGCGAGGATGATCCACAGCGAGACGATTGCGATCGGGATGAACGCCGTGAGGAGGAACGTGGCCGACAGACGAGGCCAGCCCCACTTCGTCCAGCCCCCGAGCAGCTGCGACAGGGCCATCAGCAGCCCGGCCCCGGCGATGAGCCCGTAAACAGCCCAGAAACCGCCGACGTTCTTGTCGTCGATCTGCGTCGCGAACCAGATCAGCAGGCCTGCGGCGGCCGCCGCGATCAGCGTCGTCGTAGCCCTGGTGAGTCCGTACATTCGATCACCTCGCTCCGTTGGTACCCCTGGAATACCCGGCGCGCGGCGTTCTAAAGCCCGAGGCGCCTCGTGTCGAACGAGGCCGAATACAGCTCCAGGCGGAACTCCTCGAGCGTCCGCGCGACGTCGTCGCTGAACACGTGCTCCACGACCCCCACCTCGGGGTCGTTGTGGAACGGCAGGTCGACGTGCTCGTGCGAGACGAGGTTCACCGAGGTCTTCTGGCAGGCCGGGCAGCGGACGGCGAGCCCCAGGGAGCCGTCTCCGGGCGCCAGCAGGAAGAACGACGACGGGAAGACGGGCCGCGGCTGCTCCTCGGGGTAACAGAAGAAGCTCCACGGCCACTCGCCGGCCTGGATGCGGCGCGCGGCGAGGTCGGACAGCTCCGAGTCGACGAGGTCCAGCCGAGAGGTCATCAGGTTGTAGAAGACACCGCCCTGCAGACCGAGCGGCGCCCAGTCGAGGTCGTCGTGCGTGACCAGTCCCTCGTGCTCCTCCCCGCACGCGCACGCGAAGAGCACGTGGAAGACGGCGGGATGTGCGGCGCCCGGGAGCCGTTCGAGTTGGCGGAACGCCGACAACGTGACGCGCGTCTCACCCCGTGCGGGACACGGGAACGTGAACCGTCCCGTCAGCGCGTCATACATCGTGTCGATTCTTTAATCGACACGTCGGACGGTAAACCTGAGAGCCGTCCTAGTACTCGATGAGAGCGTGCAGGTCGTACTTGGAGAGACGCTCGCGGCCGTTGAGGAACGACAGCTCGATGATGAAGCAACAGCCGACGACCTCGCCGCCGAGGCGCTCGACGAGCTGCTCGCCGATCGCCTCCACCGTGCCGCCCGTCGCGAGCACGTCGTCGTGGATGAGCACGCGGGCACCACGCGGGATCATGTCCGGGTGCAGCTCGAGCGCGTTCTGGCCGTACTCGAGCGCATACGTCGCGCTGATCGTCTCCGGCGGGAGCTTTCCGGGGCGACGTGCCGGGACGAACCCGCAGCCGATCTCCCGCGCGATCGCGGCGCCGAGGATGAACCCGCGCGCCTCCGCGCCCAGCACGAGATCGGGTTTCTTCTCCCGCCCCCACTCCGCCAGCTGGTCGATCGTGTACTTGAGCGCTTCTGGATCGGCGAGCAGCGGCGTGACGTCTTTGAAGCCGACGCCCGGCTGCGGCCAGTCCGGGACCTCGCGGACCTTTTCGGCGAGATTCACGGCGCTAGCTTGACGCAAGCCGCCGCAGCGCGCGCCAGGACAGGAGCTGCGACAGCTCCGCCGCCAGCGAGCCGAGCGCTTCGAGGTCCTCGGTCCCGGCGCGCCGCCGCTCGGGGTTGCGCGAGCGCAGCGCGGGCCCGACGACCTGGTCGATCAGGCCGGCCTCGCGATCGGCGGCGGTGCGGAACGAGCGGAGATGACGCGGCGCGATGCCGTAGTGCGCGAGCCTGCCGCACGCCTGCGCGATGTCCGCCTCGAGCTCCGCATAGCGCTTCTGGCCGCCCTCGGTACGCGACGTCAGGAGACCGAAGTCCTCGAGCTCGCGTGCCAGCCGCGCGTCGATGCCGGCGCGTTCGCACAGCTGGTCGAGGTCGAGCTCGGGCTCCCCGGCCTCGAGGACGCGCCGGCGCTTGCGGTCGCGCGCTGCAGGCGACGCCAGCTCCTGCCGGATCACGCGGAGCGGCAGGAATTCGTCTCGCTGGAGCCGCAGGATCGTCTCGAGCCGCTCGACGTCGTCCTCGCTGAACAGCCGGTAGCCGCCCTGCGTGCGGCGCGGCGCGAGCAGGCCCTGGTCCTCCAGGTAGCGGATCTTGGAGATCGAGATGTCCGGGAACTCGTCCTTGAGCGTCCCGCACACGGTGCCGATCGTGAGCATCCGGGTTTTCGCCGCCGTCGCCATCAGCGTGCGAAGTAGGTGAGGCGGTACTTGCCGACCTGGAGCTCGTCCCCGTCCTCGAGCTGCGCCGATTCGACGCGCTTGCGGTTGACGAACGTGCCGTTCAGGCTCCCCTGGTCCTCGATGAAGAAGTTGCCGTCGCGCTCACGCAGGACCGCGTGCTTGCGCGACACCGTGACGTCGTCGAGGAAGATCCCGCAGTCGGGCGAGCGCCCGACCGTCGTCTCGCCCTCGAGCGGGAACATCTCCCCCGCCCTGCCGCCGCCCGACCGGACGACGAGTGCGGGGCCCTGGACGCCGAGGTTCTCGAGCGCCTCGGCCGGCGTGTCGTCGGCGTCGTCCGCCGTGAACGTCTGCGTCGCCTCGGTGCCGCCCTCGTCCTTGACGAGCAGGGCGCCGCAGCGCGCACAGTAGTTCGCGGCTTCCGGGTTCTGGAAGCCGCATTCCTGGCAGTAAATGTGGCTCAAGCGGGCGGAGCGGCCTTCGAGGTCAGGATCTCTGTCAGATGGTCGACGTCGACCTGGTCGAGGACGCTCTGTCCCCCGGTCTTCTGGAGCCGGGCGACCGCCTCAGCGCGGAGGATGTCGATCTTTCCGTGCAGCAGCCGCCGCTGGTAGGAGATCTCGTTCTCCTGCTGCGTCAGATCCTTGATCAGCTTCTTGAGGTCGTCGTCGGACAGCGAGCCGAGATCGGGCAGGGGTTCCAAAAGACCGCCTTTCGTCGAGGTTCAAGTTGTACTTGAGAGTTTAGACCGTGGCAGCCGTGGATTCGGTTTCCATGATCTCTTCGACCATGTGGCGGAACTCGTCCTCGAGCTCTTTCGAGTGCTCCCGCGTGGTTCCTTCGGCGTAGATGTGGATCAGCGGCTCGTCCGGGTCGGGGAGAACCTGCGCCCAGCCGCGCTCGTCGAAGACCTTGATGCCGTCCAACAGGTCGAGCCGGCGGTCGCGGAGACGCTCGGTCAGGACCCGCATGACGGTTCCCTTGAGCGCCCACGGGCACGGCAGCTGCCGGTGCACCAGCGTCGGCGCCGG
>MNJC01000052.1:5936-9886 GCA_001920085.1 Actinobacteria bacterium 13_1_20CM_4_69_9 | reverse complement strand
CTTCGACACGAGCTCGGACACCGTCAGCGTGTGCGCACCGGGCGGGATCGGCTCGTCGGGAAGGAACTTCGCCGTGCGGCCGTCGCGCGAGAGCTCCACGCTCCCGCGAAAGCCGTTCGCGAGCGTGATCGCACCGCGCGCGGTCTCGGGATCGAGTGGCGACGGCGAGCGGACGGTGAGGTTTGGCTCGCCGAGGACGACCTCATACGGCTCGACACCGGTTTCGATCTTCTGCGGCATTTGCGGCCTCCTAGGTCTGGGCGAGCGATTCGCGCACGCAAGGCGTGCTGACGGCATCGCGTTCGTAACACCGAAGCAGAACGGAGTCAAGGTCGCGGCTACGGCCTGCACGGGCAAGCTGTCCCAGGTTACGAAGAGGCTTCCCAGCAACGGTCCCGGCAGGTTCGAGCCCCGTCGCTCCCGCTGTAAGACTGCGCGTCTCGGCGGCTTCGGTTCTACTTCGAGGTCGCGTCGACCGCATCCGTGGGAACCTACGCGGGTGGACAACGTCGCCCGCGTCCGCGACGCGTTCAGGGCGTTCGCCGAGCGCGACCCGATCACCGTCGGCCGTCTCATCGGCAATGGCGTGGTCTGGCGCGTGCCCGGGCGGAGCGCCATGGCGGGCGAGTACCACGGCCGGGCCGAGATCTTCCAGTTCCTGCGGCGCACGGCCGAGCTCACCGGCGGCACCTACCGGACAGACGTTGTCGACGTCTGGGGCGGTGACGAGCTCGTCGTCGCCCTCTACCGCGCGGTTGGCAGACGCGACGGGCGCGAGCTCGACATCCCGCAGGCCCTCGTCTTCCGCTTCGACGGCGAGGAGCTGCGGGAGGTGCTGGCGGTGCCGGGCGATCCGGCGGCGTTCGACGCCTTCTGGAGCTGACAGCGCGACTCGCTGAGCTACGCGTGGGCGATCTCGAGCCCCTCGGCCATCGTCGAGGTCATAGAACCAGCACACCTCCGAATAATCCTCCTCGATGCCGTATCCGGAGCCTTTCTCGACCGTGAGAAGGCCAACATCGCCGGGCCTAACGATCGTTGTCGCGTGCTCCCGCGGCGGCGCGAGCAGCACGGGGAAGGACGAAGTAGATCTCGCTGCCCGAATAGATCCCGTGGCGGGCGAGGCCGGTCGTTGGCAACGCGCCCAGAAGCGCGCGACACGTCTCGGGTGCCTCTCGCTCCTCGCGGAGTAGCCGCGCCGACGCGGCGACTCCTTCGTCGACGAAGCGGAAGACGATCTCGTCGTGCACATGGACTGCTTACCACGCCCGCCCGCAATGCAGACGGAGGCGCGCTGTTCCGATCACAGCGCCTTGACATGAGACCAGCGGAGGAGTAGAAGCGGCTCGAACTGACTGCGGCAGAAATGGAGGTGCTGCAGTCATGCCTGCCGACAAAAAGTTTCGACTCCAACTGCTCGAGTCGAGGAAGGCTCAGGCATCGGACCGCAAGCGTGATCGCGTCGCGCGCGCAAAGCCGGAGACGAGTGCGCGCGCCGTGCTGAGATCACTCAAGGAGACGGCCGGAGCGGAGGACATCCTCGAGCGCGTTCCGGACTTCGGCGAGCTCGCGCTCTGGCAGGAGATCGCCTACTTCAGCGTCTGCGGCAAGAGCGGATCGGCGCGCTGGCTCGACATCTGGGATGCGGACCACTTCGACGGCTTCACCGACATGCAACGGTGCGTCAACGATTGCCGCGCGTGGTTCTCCGCCGACGGCTTCGCGACGTGGGGATCGGCGGAGACGAAGACCGGGCGCGTCAACTGCTACTTCAACGCGCCCGCGGCGGCCAACTATGTCTGCAACGCGCGTCTGCAGAGTTATCCGGCGACAGCGAGAGCGGTCGTGGAGTGCCTGATCGACAACTCGTCGTTCGGGCCGCTCAGCTGGAGCGGCACGATCGACCAGCCGCATCCTTGCACGCTGTCCGCCGGGGGCCACCATTTCCGCATCAGGCAGGTGTCCGGCTCGTTCTTCTTCCTCAGCCTCACCGTCTACCGTGTGTAGGAGCCGTGAGCGTCTTTCTCGAGGCGATCAAGCTCAACCACGACGGTGGCGCGGCGACCTCCGACGCGCTCAACATTCGCCGCAACAAGACAACCCCGATCAACGTGCCCGAATGGGTGCGCGGCGTGAGCACGACGCCGGAGGACGCGCCGGCGGCATACGGCATCGCCGAGACGAAGGGGAACACGCTCACGATCCAGGCGCGCTTCAGCACGAACGAGAAGAAGCTCATGAAGAAGGGCGTACAGGTCCGCGCGGTCGATCCGTCGTCGAATCCCGGGGGCGACCCCGGCTGCTCGGGCGGCTGCTCGGGCTTCCTCAAGTGGCTCGGCTGGCTGATTCAACTGCTCGTCGGCAACGTGCTCGGCGACGTCAAGGCGCGGTGGGTGTCGTTCGACAGCTCCGGCTGGACGGCCTTCGAGATGTTCCAGCTGCAGCATGTGCGGCTCTGGGACGTCGGCGTCGGCATCCACACGACGAGCTGGCGCTGGCAATACCGCGAGAAGCAGAACGATCCATGGAAGGACTTCGCGACCAGCGACCATCGGATCTACGTCTTGCTCGAAGTCCCGAAGGCTCCGTGGCAGCAGTCGCCGTACACGTCCGCCAACACGCAGCTTCCCTGGACCGATGTGCTCGACCGTGCGTGCGTCTGGGCGTTCGGCGCGACAACCCGCGATCAGGCGGCGGAGAAGGTGACGCGTAACGTCTACGGGCTCGGGCCCTCGATCGTCGAGTACGACTGTCCGAACGGTGGCTCGTCGTGGTACTCGAGTGGATCGTTCAGCTGCACGGCGTTTCTCGACCTGCTCGCAGGCGGGCCGGGGCTCGGCAGGTACGTCAACTGCAGCGACTGCGCCACCATCGTCTCGACGTTCGCGAACGCCGTCGGCTGCGATCTGTGGCAGTCGCGCATGGGCTACTGGTTCGACCTGAACGAGCTCCTGGCGATCGGCTCCAACGTCTGGCAGACGGCATGCGGCTGGGGCGGCTTCAGCTACCACGAAGTCGCGTGGAAGGACGGCTGTACCGCGAACGATCCCGTCTGGGATGCATGCCTGCAGGTCGACGGCGACGTCGACCCGACGACGGCTCCGCATACGCCGCTGCTGCCGACGAACATCCGGTTCGGCACGCCGGGCTCGATGGACTACCTGGACCGGCTCGTCACTCCCACGACGCGCGCGGCCTGCCAGCCGCAGCCCGGGACGACGCGGCAACGGAGGATGGTCGCGTGAACGTCGACGCCTTCGCGAAGCGCCACGGCTTCGACCAATGGAGCGAGCCGAAACGAGGGGAACCGGCGCTCTTCATCTGGCGCTTCGCGCTCGGAGGCCAGGAACTACCGGCCCACGACGCCGTGCGCATCGACAGCGAGCTTCGTCCCGACGCGCGTGCGAGCGCCTCGCTCTGGAGCCCGGAGGGCAAGGACGATGTCGTGGTGCGTGTCGACGTGATCGAGACACCCTCGGTTCCGGCGGCACGTGTGGAGCTGTTGCGCGTGCTGGCCGACTTTCAGTCGCCCCAGATCTCGCGCGTAGACGGCGGCCCCGGCGATGTCGCCTTCGGTCCCGGGGGTTACCGGGCGGTTGCATTCGCGCGTGCGAACCTCGTCGTCGTCGTACGCAACGCCGGCGCCGAGGTCGAGCCGGTGGAGACGCCGGCGCGTGAGCTCGACCAGCTGCTGCGCGAAGGCCCGGCGGCCGAGCGCAGCTCCGTCCGGCCGACCATCCGGCGCGCGGCAGCCGAAGTAGCCGACCGCGAGGTTCGGCTCCACGTCGACGCCGAAGACCCGCTCGGCCGGCACTTGTGGTTCCGCTTCTCCGCGATGAGCGGGCAGTTCCTGGAGCAGGACGACAGCATCGTCTTCCGGCCCGACAGCGACGGCAAGCAGGCGATCGAGGTCGCAGCGATCAACGAGAACCTGGGTGTCGCCCGCGAGC
>MNJC01000052.1:0-5823 GCA_001920085.1 Actinobacteria bacterium 13_1_20CM_4_69_9 | reverse complement strand
AACGGCGACGTCATCGGCGAGGACTTCGCCGCGCGAGCCGCAGACCCGGCCTTCGACGAATTCGTCGGCGGCTCGACGGGCCCGATCCGCCGCGTTCAGCGCGGCTCCGATCTGTCCGAGTTCATCCTCAAGGAGATCAAGCGCCTCGACGATCTCCGCGATCATTGGAAGCCGGGTCGCCCGGACTGGCCGCGCGGCGAGCGCTGCAAGTGCGCGCCGTTGTACGAGCCGGACTGGTGGAACGTGCCGGCAATTCAACCGCACAACAACTGTTACAACTACGCCTGCGACTACCGGACGGACACGTTCGCACAGCCGGGACGCGCAGCCGGAGCGATGTACACCGCGCTCAGCTGCGCATCAGTGCGCCCGGCGGCGATCGCCGACGACCTGATCAACTCGTCGAACGCGAACAACCGCTGTCCGCGTGAAGGACATCTCGTCGCGCTCGTGATCGCACCCGGCTGGGACTTCCACTGGTTCCGCAAGGGCCGCAACGGCTACTGGTCCCACAAGCCCGGCGGCACTGCCGTGACCAATGTCGACAACTCCGGCGTGACGATTCCGGATCCGCGCACGGCCAACCGCGGTCCCTACACGCAGTTCTGCACGTTCATGGTCGTCATGCATGGCCACATCAAGATCAACTAGCGAGAACGGCTGGATCGCGGGCGCCCTCGTCTTCTCCGGGCGCCCCGATCCGACCTGGCCGATCCCGCCGGAACTGGCAGAAGAGCTCGTTGCGATCTGGGAGTCGCTCCCGCCGACCGACACCACGGTCTCGGTGCCGGTGCTTGGGTACAGAGGCTGCTCCCTGCGTGATCCGGAAGGACGCCTGTGGATCGCGTACCACGAGCTCGTCACGCATTCGACTGAGAAGCGCCGCGACGACGAGCGCCGCTTCGAGCGCACCGTGCTCTCCTCGGCGCCTACAGGTGTCCTGCCGCCGTCTACGGCGGAAGGATGACGCCCTGGTGCCAGCCGGCGCCGTCGCGCCAGTAATGCTGGTACTGAAGGTCCAGGCGCTCGACGATCAGCTCGAGGTTGTAGCCGAAGCTGCCCTGCAGCATCCCGATCACGCAGCGCACATCCGAGCCGAACGTCGCGGATTTCTGCCACGTCTTGAAGGTGTGGTTGCGCCACCAGTGCTCGATCTGGGCGTTCCTCGCGACACAGAGCTCGAGGTTGCCCGGTGTGAGCTCGTCGGTCGCCGCGAACGCCCCCTCGATCATGCAGGGCCCGCTCTGCGCGCCGCCGCCGAACGTCGCGACCTTCGTCCATGCTCCGCCGGGCGGGAGCACGTAGTGCTGCAGCTCACCGTAGGCGCCCAGGGCCACGAAGTGAAGCTCTCCTTGCCCCTCTTCGAGCTCGCTCGTGATCCCGTTGCGGCTCTGGACGAGGCTCGGGCCGGTGTCGACGATGCCGCTGCCGAACATGGAGCGCAGGTACCACTCGCCCGGCCGGTGCGTGCGCCACGGTGCGCTGTTCTGCTTCGTCCAGTGCTCGAGCTGGCCTGACGAATTGAGCACGACGACTTCGAAGTCGCCGGGCGCGCCGCGGGTGCTCTGGATGAAGCCGGGCATGCCGTGCGGGTTGGTCGGGCCGAAGTCGGTCGCGTCGTACCAGTTCCCCGACGCCTGGTCCCAGTAGACGTGGCGCAGCCTGTTCGTGACGTTTTGCTTGTAGACGAGCTCGTAGTTGCGGTTGAACGTGCTCTGAACCGCGACCGGGCACTCGAGGCAGTCGTCGTGGAAGCTGTCGCGCCAAACGTCGGTCGAGCGCACGACCTCGGCGCGGTTCCACGGGAAGCCGGCGGCGCCATGCTCGCGCCACCAGTGCTCGATCTTGAGCCCCTTGCGCAGGAAGACCTCGAAGTTGTTGTGCGAGCGACCGTTGCCGCTTTCGATCAAGCAGCCGTTCCGCTGGCGCCGCTTCGCCCACGGATCCGGATTCGTCCCCCGCGTCCCGAGAAAGCTCGCAGGCTCGAGCAGGTTGGCCGCGTAGCCGACCCGTCCGAAGCCGGCCACGCCCCATCCCGGCCCCCAGGAGTTCTTCACGATCCAGTACCCGCCTGGGTCGTCGTACCCGACCACGAGGAGGGCGTGCATGCCCGCACCCGGACCCATGGTGGTGTAGATGCCCGACCCGAGCGCGCCGAAGTCGCCCGGCGGATCGACCATGACGGCCATCGGCCCGACGGAGTCGATCCACGTCTTCTTCTGGTCGACGTCCGAGAGGCCGGTCAGGTGTCCCGGCGGCATGCGCAACGTGCGGCCGGCACGGTCCGGCGTCGGGGACAACGGCAGAGCGGAGAGCGCCGCGCCGTGCGGCTTCGCCGAGTAGATCGACGCGGAGGTGCTCCACGGGAAGCAGTCGGGATCGGCGAGCCCGTATCGCTCGACGAAGATCGACACTTCACCGACGTTGCCGAGATCCCAGGCCTGCTTGCCGGCTCCGCGTGCCGCATCACCTTCGGAGCGGCGGCACCACACGCAGTGTTCGATCCGGACCATCGCCTCGTAGAGCGCGGTAGCGGCGAACGCCCAGCAGTTCGGAGCGCCGGCCTGGCTCCGCGCAGTCGTGATCCAGTTCCAGCCCCAGCGGTTCCGCCAGTCGACGCTCGCGGCTCTCATCCGCTCGTCCCGGCGTCCTCCTCCAGCTCGCCGGGGGTGCCCTCACGCGCGCCGGGATCGTCTTCCCGCAGCAACTCCTGGTCGCGCCAGCGCTCGCGGACGAGGGGATTGGCCGGCGGGCTCTCGCGCAGAAGCTCTCCGAGGTCGCCCTCGAACGGCTTCGGCTCCTGGTTCTCCTCGGGCCCTTCGCCCGGCTCGAGGCCGCCGCGAGGCGGGTCGGGAAGCGGTTCCTCGTCACGCAGGCGCGGATTCGGCTCCCAGGGCTCGCCGCGCTCGCGCAGCTGCTCTCGGAGCTCGCCGACCGTTCGCGGGGTGCGTCGTCGCTGCTCTGACACTTCAGCGACCTTCTAGTCCTGCCACCAGCGCACCTCCGGGCTCGGAAGGACGGATGCGCCGCAGAGCGGCATGCATATCACCCGGCCACCGGGTTTTCAACGGTTTTCGCGCGCCCCTCTGGGCTATGGTCGTCGGAGCGTGAAGCACGTGGTGATCCTCGGCGCCGGGTTCGCAGGCTTGGAACTCGCCACGCGACTCTCGGAGACGCTCGTGGATGAGGTCCACACGACGCTCATCGACCAGAACGACTCGTTCAGCTTCGGCTTCTCGAAGCTCGATGTCCTGTTCGGCCGCAAGTCGGCCTCGGACATCCTGCTGCACTACGACGACATCTCTCGCGAGGGAATCGAGTTCCGCCGCGAGCGTGTGACGGCGATCGATCCTGAGAGCCGGCACGTCACGACGGACGGAGGCTCCTACGACGCCGACATCCTGGTCGTCGCGCTCGGTGCCGATTACGACCGCGCGGCGACGCCCGGCTTCGCCGAGGGAGGGATCGAGTACTACTCGGTCGCCGGAGCGGAGCGCATGCGCGACGTCCTTGCGGACTTCGACTCCGGCACGATCCTGATCGGGATCCTTGGCCACCCGTACAAGTGCCCGCCGGCACCGTTCGAGGGCGCCCTCCTTCTCCACGACCACTTCGTCGAGCGCGGGATCAGGGATGCGGTGGAGATCCGGGTGGCCGGGCCGATGGCGGCTCCGGTGCCGATCACGCAGGAGGTGTCGCAGAGCATCCTCGACGCCTTGACCGAACGCGGCATCGAGTACATGCCGAACCAACAGCTAGCAGCGCTCGACACAGAAGCCAACGAGGTGCAGCTGGCGAGCGGCGGAAGCATTCCCTACGACCTCTTCGTCGGGATTCCCGTGCACCGTGCGCCCGAGGTGGTCGAGCGTGCCGGGCTCGCGGTGAACGGCTGGGTGCCCGTCGAGAAGACCAACCTGGCGACGCGCTTCCCGGATGTCTATGCGGTCGGTGACCTCACCGCACTGCCGATGGCAAAAGCCGGCGTATTCGCGGAGGCCGGCGCTCGCGTTGTCGCAGACGACATCACCGCGCGCCTTTACGGTGAACAGCTCGAGCGCCCCTACGAGGGCGCCGGCACGTGTTACCTGGAGTTCGGCGACGGAATGGTCGGAATGGTCGAGGCCAACTTCTTCGGCGGACCGAAACCGACCGCGCGGCTCGTGGGGCCGTCCCGAGAGCTCGCCGCGGACAAGGTGGAATTCGCGTCTACTCGAAGAGAGCGCTGGTTCGGATCCTGATCAGGGCGCGCCTCGCGGGCGTCACGGCGCGTCCGCCGCGGGCGGCAGGTTCATCGATGCCCGCAGGCTGACGAGCGGTGTGTCCGGAACGCGCACGAGACCCCGGACCGGACGGTCGAGGTCGAACGTGATCAGCAGCAGGATCGACACGAACGCCGCGGCGAAAAAGACCATGACGACGCCGCGGGCGAGCGTCGCGAGGTAGAGCGCGAGCAGCCCGAGGCCGAATGCGGCGCCCACGAGCTCGACGACGAGGACGCTCGACGGAACCCGGTTGTTGAGCGCTGCTATCTGAGACGTCTGGGAGTCGATCATGTCGTTGAGCGTCTCGACGTACAGGCGCGGGGCGCTGTCTCGCGGTGAGGCCGCCAGCGCCTCGCCCGCCTGGTGCCAGAGCGAGCGTTGAATGCGGTCGCCGGCGGCGGTGGCACGCTGCGCCGCTGCGCTACCCGGCACCGACTCCGATAGGCGGATCGTCGAGTTCGTGTAGTCGACGAGCTCGCGCAACGAGCGCGTGCGGATCGGCTCCTTCAGCGTCTGCGCGCGGAGATACGTCGTGCCGATCGCATTCGCAACCTCGACCACGTTCTGGCGTCGGTTGTCGTAGCGGCCGACTGCCATCGTCAGCCCGAAGGCGAGCACGAGCGCGACCAAACCGAGGAGCGCCGCCTGCAGAACGCCGACAGGCTCGCGGAGCGCCTCGGCGTGATGACGCAGCACGCGTCCCGCGAAAGCGCCGAGCAGGGTCGCCCCGAGCACGACGCCGAAGACGAGCAGCGCGAGCTCGAGACTGCTGAGCCGGAAGAAAAGGGAGCCCGCTGCGACTATGGCCACGCGCGCTTGGTGACCGTCGCGCCATCGCGACCTTGAAGCACGAGCAGGTTGTAGCTCGGGTCCTTGGCGTCTTCGTACACCGGCCCGTCATACGGGCGGTCCGGAATCGGCAGCGTTTTCCGCTCCCCGCCGGTGGCGTCAGGCATCTGCTCTCCTCTCGACCCTTTCGACGGATGCTGGCGGCCGGACGCCCGAGCGGACATCACCTACGCAGGGTGAACATTCTCCGCGCCCGGGTCGAGTGACGCGGCCGAGCCTAAGACGCGACCGTCACGCACACGACCCAGGTCTGCACGGCCCAGTTGCCGGCGTTCCCCCCACTCGACTCGCGTCCGGTCGCGACCCAACCGGTCCCCGCATCGGTCGGCCGGCTGGTCGAGAGGAACGTATTGGTGGCGGAGCCGGTGATGACACCCCCGCCACCTACCGCCCTCTTTCCCGCCGGACAGTCCTGCTGCTGGCTCTTCGGACTGCTGCTGTTGGACGCGCCGCTGCCGGAGATCAGCTGCAGCCCGGCCGTTCCCGGCGGCCCTTGCGGGCCCGCCGGCCCCTGCGGCCCGGTTGGGATCTGGCCGGGGGCGAAGTCAGCCGCACGGAGTGATGCGTTCTTCACCTTCGCCGAGTTGACCGAGTTGTTCTTCAGCTGAAGGTTCCGACGCTGTTCCGCGGCAGAGTGGTGGAGACCGCGTAGGCGGTGCCGCTCAGCGAGATCGCGAGAGCCAGACAGGCCACAGCCAACGCAGGCGAGGGT
>MNJC01000064.1 GCA_001920085.1 Actinobacteria bacterium 13_1_20CM_4_69_9 | reverse complement strand
GACGGGGAAGCTGTCGACGTCCGAGAGGGGCGAGCCGTGCGTGTACAGGACACCGTCGAGCTCGACCTGTTCCTGGAGGGAATAGAGCCACCCCTCCTCGGTGCCGAGGCCCGAGTCCATCTCGGCCAGCGCCTGCGCGACTTCCGGGCGATCGAGCGGCGGTTCCCGCAGCCAGCGCTCCCCGTTGCCGCGGATCCACGTGCTGTTCGGCAGCTCCCGCAGTCGCTTCACCGTCTCGAGCGGCCACGGGCTGCCCGCGCCGTAGTCGCCGCCGAGGAGGTACGACTCGGCGCCCGCCGCTTCGGCATCCTTCAGGACTTCCTCGAGAGCAACCAGATTGCCGTGGATGTCGTACAGAACGGCGAGCACGAAACTCTAGGCTCCCACACGTGAAGGTCGTCTGCCTCGTCAAACAGGTCCCGCGCGCGGACTCGATCGAATTCGACGTCGAGACGAAGTCGCTGCGGCGCGAGGGCGTGCCGCTCCTGCTGAACCCCTTCGACGCCACGGCCGTCGCACACGCCGCCGCGCACGAGGACGCCGAGGTGATCGCGATGACGATGGGCCCGCCCCAGGCCGAGGCTGCGCTGCGCACGTGTCTCGCGCTCGGCGCGGACCGCTGCATTCACCTCTCCGACCGGGTCTTCGCGGTCGCGGACACGCTCGGGACGTCGCGGACGCTCGCGCTCGCGATTCAGAAGGAAGGGGACGTCGATCTCGTCGTGTGCGGCCGGAAGACGACCGACTCGGAGACGTGGCAGGTGCCGCCGGAGACGGCGGCGTTCCTGGGTTGGCCGCACGTGACGAGCGTCGTCGACACGGAGGTGCACGACGGCGTGTTGCGCGCAACGCGCGAGACCGAGGACGGCTACGAGACGTGGGAGGTGCCGACTCCGGCTGTCGTCTCGCTCGCGTACGGACGCGACGCCGACGGCGCGGCGGACGGCCGCATCGACGTCTGGACCGCCCGGGACCTCGTCGACGACGTGCACGAGAACGACAAGCGCTTCGGGCAAACGGGGTCGCCGACGCGGGTCCTTGCGGTGCGCGACGTGACGCCCGAACGCGCGGGCGACCGGTACACGAGCCTCGACACCGCTGTCGAGCGGATCCGAGCGCTCGCCGCCGAGCGCGGGCCGGAGCCGACGAGCTGGGACAAGCCCGAACGCCTCGGCGAGCAGCCGTCGCCGAAGCAGTACGACTGCTGGACCTTCGTCGAGCTCGTGGACGGCGGCCCCTCACGCACGTCGCTCGAGCTGCTCGCGAAAGGCCGAGAGCTCTCCGGGAAGCTCGGCGGCGAGAACGTCGCGCTCGTGTTCGGCCCGGACGTCTCCGCGGAGCTGGCACGTCACGGGGCCGACCGCGTCGCGCTGGTCGACGGCCTGGGCGACTATGACCCGCACGTCTGGGCCTCGGCGCTGCGCCAGGTGCTTCTGGCCCGTCGCCCGCACGTGGTGCTCATCCCTGCCACGGCGAACGGGCGCGAGCTCGGGCCGCGCGTCGCGGGCGAGCTCGAGCTCGGCATGACGGGCGACTGCGTCGGCCTGAACATCGACCGTGCCGGCCGCCTCATCCAGACGAAGCCCGCGTACGGCGGCAACATCGTCTCGGTGATCATGGGCGCGACCACGCCGCAGCTGGCGACGGTGCGTCCACGCATGTTCGACCCGCTCGAGCCACGCGACGTGGAGCCGACGGTCGAGCGCATCGACGTCGAGCTGCCCGCGCCGGACCGGCGACGCATCGGCCGCAAGCACGCGCCCGCTCGCGAGCTCGACGAGGCGGAGGTGATCGTCTGCCTCGGCTCGGAGCTTCCTTCCGAGGACATCCCGCGCGCGCGTCAGCTCGCAGAGCAGGCCGGCGCAGCGGTCGGGGCGACGCGAACGGTGTGCGCACGCGGTGATCTGCCGATGAACCGCGCGATCGGTCTCTTCGGCCGCCAGGTGGCGCCGCTCCTGCTCGTCGCCGTCGGCGTTCCCGGTGACGTCGAGGAACAGACGGGCTTCGTCAAGGCAGGCGTTGTCGCCGCGGTCAACCACGCCGAGGCGCAGATGCTCGGCGCCTCGGATGTCGGCGCGATCATCCACTGGGAGGCTGCGATCCCCGCATTCGCGGGCTCCCTGCGGTAGTGCTGCTTCAGCTGCACGAGTGGGGCGACCCGGTTGCACCGCCGGTCGTGTGCGTGCACGGCGTCAGCGCGCACGGGCGCCGATTTCGTAAGCTGGCCGAGGAGCGTCTCGCTCGACGTTTTCGCGTTCTCGCCCCCGACCTGCGCGGCCACGGCGGCTCGGAATGGGAACCGCCGTGGACCATCGCAACGCATCTCCACGACCTGCTCGAGACAGTCGACGACGCCGGCGTGCGGAGCGCCCACTGGATCGGACACTCGTTCGGCGGCCGGCTCGTGCTCGAGCTCGCGGCGCTCGACCCGGGCCGCATCGAGCGCGCCGTCCTGCTCGACCCCGCAATCCAGCTCCTACCCCACGTCGGCTTCGACTTCGCGGAGCTGGCACGCGCAGACCGTGCGTACGAAAGGCCGGAGGACGCGATCTCGGAGCGGCTCGACTCGGGCGTCTCGACGTCGCGCGAGTATCTCGAGGAGGAGAACCGCGAGCATCTCGTGCAACACGCCGACGGGAAGTTCCGCTTTCGCCATTGCCAGGCCGCCGTCGTGTCGATGTACGGCGAGCTCTGCACGCCGCCGCCCGCGCCGGAGACGCTGCGCATGCCGACCCTCCTCGTGCACGCAGGCCAGTTCGGCCTCGTGCGCGAAGACCAGCTGGAGGAATACGAGCGCACGCTCGGCGACGGCCTGCGGGTCGTCGAGGTGCGGGGCGGTCACGTCGTCTACTGGGACGCGTTCGAGGAGACCGCCGACGCGATCGACGAGTTTCTAGAGGATCCGCGCGCCGAGCCCTGACGCGACGAGCTCGACGGCGAGCTTGCCGGTTTCGTTCTCACGGTCGAGGATCGGGTTCACCTCGACGACGTCGAGGGCCGTCGCCTGGCCCGACTCGGCGATCAGCTCCATCGCGAGATGTGCCTCCCGATAGTTGAGCCCGCCGCGGACGGGCGTGCCGACCCCCGGCGCGATGTCGGGGTCGACGACGTCCAGGTCGAGGCTGACGTGCACGAAGCCGGGCCCGGCGACATGCGCGAGCGCGTCCCGCACCGCATGCTCGACGCCGAGGCGGTCGACGTCGCTCATCGTGAAGACGAGGGCGTCGAGCTCCTTGAGCAGCTCGCGCTCGCCTTCGTCGAGCGAGCGCACCCCGAGGAGCGCCACGCGGCTCGGGACGAGGGCGGGCAAATCCCAGCCGTCGCCGCGGAACCGGTCGCCGGCAAGGCCGAGCGCCGCGGCGAGCACCATCCCGTGGACGTTTCCGCTCGGGCTCGTCTCGGGACTGTTCAGGTCGCCGTGGGCGTCGATCCAGATCACGCCGCCCGGCCCGTGCGCCCGGTTCAGGCCCCCGAGCGTCCCCAGCGCGACAGAGTGGTCACCGCCGAGCACGATCGGGACCGATCCGTCGCCCGCGGCCTCGGCGACGAGCTCGGCGATGTGCAGGCACGTGTCCTTGATCTGGGGCAGGAAGCGGGCGTGCTCGTCGCCGGCGTCGATCGCCTCCGGCACGGCCGTTCCGACGTTGCCCAGGTCGTGGTAGCCGTACCCCAGGGCCTCGATCCGGGCGTCGAGCCCCGCGTAGCGGATCGCCGAAGGGCCCATGTCGACCCCGCGCCGGCCGGCGCCGAGGTCGAGCGCGGCGCCGATGATCGTGACCTTTCGCCGCCCTTGCATCGACATCCCGAACAAGGCTAACTTCCGCGGGATGGGGAATCCCGACGCCACGGCAATGATCCGGGTTCTTCTCGCAGACGACGACCAGCCCTTCCTGGACGCGCTCTCGCCGCTGATCGAGCGGCAGCCGGAGCTCGCCGTCGTCGGACAGGCCCGGGACGGGTTGGCTGCGATCGAGCTCGCAGACGAGCTCTCACCGGACGCGGTCGTGATCGACCTGCACATGCCGCGGCTCGACGGCGTGAGCGCCGTTGCGCGGCTGCGCCGCGATCATCCGAGCATGTGCGTGATCGCGCTGACGGGCGACGAGGCGCCTGCACTGCATCGCGCGGTGACCGAGGCCGGGGCCGACGCCGTGCTGGTCAAGGACGAGTTCGTCGACGTCCTCGTCGACCGGCTCGCCGCAGCGCGAGTGGGAATCACCTAGCGGCCGATCTCGGCGGAAAGCGCTTCCTTGCCGGGCTAGACTGACGCGCTCCTGGCGAGGTAGCTCAGTTGGTAGAGCACACGGCTGAAAACCGTGGTGTCGCCGGTTCGATTCCGGCCCTCGCCACTCCTAGATGCCGCATTGACCTCGCACAGGCGATTCCCTCCGCATAACCGTTGATCTGATTGTCGGCATCGCGATGTTGACGGTCGCGGCGACGTACATCCGTTGCGCTCCGACGACCGCCGGGTTCTTCGCGCTGATCGGACTCATGTCGCTGACGGTCTTCGTCGCGAAACTGCGGCGAATCGAGGGGCCGCATCCACGACTGGGCTTCGCGATGCTCTCCGTGTTCGTCGTTCTCGGCGCCGTCGTGCTGGGGCAGACGACCGCGGCACCTCAGCCGGCTTCCTGCTCATCGCGTCGACCTGGCTCGGGCTGAGGTACCTCCGCCGCCGGGGCTAGCCGCTTCGTCAGCCGGTTCGGATCTGATCGGCGAGGCGTCGTGCTGCCGCGAGGCGATACCCAGGAAACCACATCCCCTTTTCGGCGCCGTAGCCGTCGGGGAAGATCCTGGAATCGACAGTGGAGCGCGACAACACCGTTCCATTTATTTCGGTGACGCACCTTAGGGGGCGATGCAGTTGCGCACCACGCTTCGCCAAGGCTCGCGTCAGACGGCGAAACTTTGCTTGTCCGTCCTCGGTGAGTCGAAAGTTGAGGCTCCAACGTCCGCCAGGCTCCCGTGCCGCATGAGCCGACCTTCGCAGCACGTCTGACTCAGTGACTTGGACCTTCACGTAACCAAGTGGGTCGTAGGTGCGAAAGCGGAGCTCATGGGACGACCCGCCACATCCCGCCAACATCAGGAGGACGAAAGTCGAGACGACCAGCCGCCTGTTCAGGGCACGGGACGGGCGTCGGGCGGGAACCGCGCCCAGGCGTTCTCGAGCTCGCTGTTTGCTTGCTCGATCTCATCGTTCCCGCGAACGAATGATGCGTTGTCGTACGTGGCGAGACCGTGATTACGCGTCTTGAAGCCGTCCCGGAGATGCCGCACCGCGCGCCGAAGGGCGTCGTTGCCGTCGACGTATCGGCTCGGGACATCGGCGGCGCCGACGTCGCGAAGCAGCGCGTCCAACGCGTTGATGACCGCGTTGGAGGCGTCGTAGCACCCTTGGATCGTCCCGCCGACGTTGCACACGTCGAGCCTGGCATCGAGCGGCTCGAGGGTGTCGAAGTCTCGCCTGATCGACTCCCGGTAATGCCGTTCGGCAGCCGGCTCCAGCCGACCCTTCGACGCGAAGAAGGCGACGTTGCCCCTGAGCGCGCCAAAGCCGACGAGTTAAGACTCCGTCGACCCGCCGGGCAGTCTGCTAGGACTGTGCCCCGTGAGGGCGGCTCGACTCTTCGGTTTGGCCATTGTGGTCGGACTAGCGTGCGTTGCGGTGCCGTCCCTCGGCCTGTCGAGCGCGGCCCCGTCCGCTGCGAAGCGTGCCAATGCGTGCGGGCGTGAAGAGTTCCTGAGCGGGCTCGAGGCGGTCTTCGGACGCTTCAAGTTGCACCAGGCCGCACTCACCTTCCGGACCAAAGTGACGGGTCGCGGCTTCGTGAACGCGAACATCATCGAGGGCTGCGACGGGTTCCGCGTCGTCATCCGCGGAATCGACACGTTCGACGTGGGCGTCGACTTGCAGAGCGAGGCGCGGAAGGAAGGCTTCGGCGTCACGCTCGAGTGCATCCAGGCGAAGCAGATCGGAATCTGGGACGGGATCCTCGGTCACGCACGCGACCGCCCGGGTGCCACCGCAATCGCGAACCGTGCCGCGTCCGTCGGCTTTCCGGGAGCGAAGCTTCGCAACGACCCGTGCGGCGGGTTCGAGGTCTACGTCAGGGGATTCGCGGACCAGCGTGCGGCCCAGTCTTGGGCGGAAGCAGCCCGAGGCCGCGGATTCCCGGACGCCGTGGCCGAGCTCAACTAAGCAAGAAAAAGGTCGTCCGGACCGGTGTTACCGCGCCGCGAACGACCTTGTGACCTGCAGCCTATGGGCCGTCGCCCTTGCGGGCAAGCAGCGCGTTGCCGCGGCCGGCGTCGAACTCCGCAAACTCCGTGAATCCGCGTCTCGCGAGCTCCTCGCGGAGCCGCGCGCTCGAGACGTAGATCGGCGTCTCGGCGCCGCTCGAGAACGCGAACAGCGCGTGACCTCCCGCCGCGACGACACGCGCAACCTCGTCGAAGAACGGGATCATGTTCGCGTGGGACGCGAGCTCGAACGAACCGTCGGCGAACGGGAGCGCCGCTGCATCGGCGCGCTCGTAGCGCAACCGATCTCGTAGCTCGGCGGGTGTGTTCCGTCGCGCCTGCTCGAGCATCGCGCCCGACAGGTCGACGCCGACGACCTGCGCGCCGGGGAACCGCTCCGCAAGCCTTTGCGCACCGGCCCCGGTGCCGGTCCCGATGTCGAGAACGCGACGCGGCGGCTGCTCGAGTGCGGCCAGCGCCGCCTCGAACGGCGCGAACGTGTCGTCCATCCGCATCGAGTCCCATACCGGGGCGAGCGCGTCGAACTGCCTGCGCACGAACGGACGGAAGAGCTTCCAGAGCCACGGGTGGCCGACCGCCGTGTCGGTCGCAATCCGCGCGAAGCGCCGCCCGATCGCCACCCGGTCGATCACGTCGGCTCGAGGTGGATGCGCACTTCCCGGCCCGGCTTGAGGCCGAGCATCGCCGCAGCGTTGCCGCCGTTGATCGCGATCGAGAGATTGCGGTACGAGTCCTCGTACAGGATCAGGTCGCCGCGCCTCGCGTCGGCGAACGTCCGCGCGGCGACGGCGTAGTAGCGCTCCGGTCCGATCTGCAGCTCGACACGCGTGCCCGGAACGACCCCGACAGCCTCGAGGTGCGAGCGGTTGAGGTTCAACTGGACGTTTCCGAAGCGGTCGATCCCGAGCACGGTGCTGTGGATGCGCGACGTCCCGATCTCCGGCTCCGGAAGATCGAGCCGCGCGAGCGCGTCCGCGGCGATCGGCGGCCCGAGCTCGGCCAGCTCGACACCGAGCGCGAGATGCGCGGCGGCCGGCGCGAAGAGGTCGCGGCCGTGAAACGTCCGTGACACGGATTCGAGCGCGTACTCGGGATTGGCGAGCTCGTGCGCAACGTCGATGCCGCCGAACTTCTCGGCGGCGGGAATCAGCAGCCCGTTGTCCGGCCCCACGTGGATGCGTCCGGACGCGTCGCGGAGCGCAAGTGCGCGGCGCGAGCCGCCGACGCCGGGATCGACGACGGCAAGATGCACGCCGGCCGGCATGAACGGCAACGAGTTGGCGAGCGTGAGCGCGCCCTGCAACACGCCCTGCGGCGGGACGCCGTGCGTGATGTCGATGATCTCCGCCTCGGGCGCGATGCGTTTCATCACGCCGTGGCACGTTCCGACGAAGTCGTCCTCCAGGCCGAAATCGGTCAGGAACGTGATGAAGCGCGCCATGCCGCGGCGGAGTCTACGAGCCCGCGCAGGTCGTGTGACTCCGCCTCGGCGACGACGTCCACGCCCGCGGCGGATGCGGCAGCGGTCGTTTGCGGCCCGATCGAGATCGCAGGCCCGCGCCCGCCCGCGCGTGCGTACGCACGCGCCGCCGACGGAGACGCGAGTAGGACGACGTCGGCCTCGTGCAGCTCTGCGACCGAGCGCTCGACCGTGCGATATGCCGCGACGAAGTCCGCGCGGAGCTCGTCCGCGAGATGGCCGCGCGCACCCTCGGCTCCGACGAAGAGAACGCCGCCGG
>MNJC01000066.1 GCA_001920085.1 Actinobacteria bacterium 13_1_20CM_4_69_9 | reverse complement strand
GACCGCGGTCGTCACCTCGGCGATGTTGCGCACCTGCGTCGTCAGGTTGTTCGCCATGAAGTTGACGTTGTCGGTCAGGTCGCGCCAGATGCCCGACACGCCCTTGACGCGCGCCTGGCCGCCGAGGATGCCCTCGGTGCCGACCTCGCGGGCGACGCGCGTGACCTCGTCGGCGAACGAGCTCAGCTGATCGAGCATCGTGTTCACCGTGATGCCGATGCGGCGGAACTCGCCCCTCACCGGTCGGCCGTCGATCTGCAGCGACATCTTCTGCGACAGGTCGCCTTCGGCGACCGCGTCCAGCACGCGCGACACCTCGATCGTCGGCCGCACGAGGTCCTCGATCATCGAGTTGACCGAATCGACGGACTCCGCCCACGACCCCTTCGCCCCCTTCACCTCCGCGCGCTCGGTCATCCGGCCCTCGCGCCGGATCACCTTGCTGACGCGTCCCAGCTCGTTGCACAGTGCCTCGCGCTCCTGCGCGAGCTGGTTGTACGCCCTGGCCACGTCGCCCATGAGGCCGCGCTTCTGCGCCGGCAGCCGCACGCCCGTCTCTCCGTCCCTCGCCGAGCGGAGAGCGTCGAGCAACTGCTGGAGGTCTTGCTCGGAGATCTCGATCGTGCCGTTCGCGGGCGCGCGTCCTGCGGCCCGTCTCCTTCGGGATTTCGCTTCTGCTGCAGCCACAGCTGACTCCTTTGTGCGAGGGATCTGGTCCGCCGGTGGACCGTTGGGCGACGCGTCTCCCGGCTAGGAAGGGCTTTCGCCCCCGGGGCGGGAAATCTTACTCGCGCGCGAGAGAATTGCCTGGAAAATCCAGCGCTTGCTCCAGGTCCGCCCAGAGCTCCTCAGGTGACTCCAGGCCGACACTCAGGCGCAGCAATCCGGCCGGCACCCGCTCGGGCTCCCAGCGCGCCCGCGCCTCGAGCAGGGAGTCGACGCCGCCGAGGCTCGTGGCGTTCGTGATCACCTTCAGCGAGGTCTCCACGTGGCGCGCCTCCTCGGCGCCCGCGACGTCGAAGGAGAGCAGGCCGCCGATGCCGGCGTAGCGGACGATCTCCACTGCCGGATGCTCGCGGAGGCGCCGCGCGAGCTCGGTCGCGGTCTCCGTCTGGCGGCGCACGCGCACCTCGAGGGTCTTCAGCCCGCGCAGCAGGAGGTACGCCGGATCGGGTGCGGCCACGATCCCGGTTCGCGTGCGCAGCTCGTGCAGTCGCGCCGCGTCCTCCTCGCGCTTGCAGGCCACGACGCCGAGCTGCGCGTCGTCGTGCCCGGCGAGGTACTTCGTCGCGCTGTGGAGGACGAAGTCGGCGCCGTGCTCGAGCGGGCGCAGGAAGACGGGTGTCGCAGCCGTTGCATCGACGAGCACGCGCGCGGGGTGCGCCGCCGCGGCCTCGAGGTCGGGCATGGTCAGGAACGGGTTCGAGGGCGCCTCGAGCCAGACGAAGTCGGCTCCCTCGGGCGGCGATCCGGTCTGGTCGAACTCGACGACTCGCAGTCCCCAACGGCCGAGCTCCTCGAACGTCTGCCCCGTGCCGAAGTACGCGCCCTCGGCGAGGGCGAGGGTCTTTCCGGGCGACAGGAACGCCAGCGCGAAGGCGGTCGTCGCGCCGGCCCCGGACGGGAAGAGCAGCGCGCGCCCGCCCTCCAGACGCCCGAGCTCGCGCTCGGCCTCGACCCCGGTGGGATGCGCGTGGCGCTGGTAGTAGAACTCGCCCGGCTCGCCGTCGCGGTAGGGCCAGATCGTGGAGCGATCGACGCTCACGACAACGACTCTACAATCGGTCTGTGCGCCGGTTGCTCGCGGTGTCACTCGTCTGCTTGCTCTGTGCGAGCGCCGGCGGGCCTCATCGATTCGCAGGAATGAGCCGCGCCGCCGCAGCCCTGCAGGCGACAGCCGTCGCGCGGACGTTCGCGCCGAGCATGCTCGGTTACGAGAATCCGGTCGTCTTCAAGCATCTTGCGCTGGTCGACGTGCGGCGCAGCCGCGATTCCGTCGGGCGAGAGTCGTGGCTCGTGTTGTTTCGATACCTGGGCCGGCGCGATGCGGCTTGCGTGTGGGTGCGGCGCGCGACGACGGGGCCCTGGCGATACGCCTTCGAGGAGACGCAGTCGGTTGCGTGGGGACGGGCGCCCGAGCGCGTCCACGATCGCTGCACGCGCGCCGCCTTTCGTCTGCGCCTCCTCGATCCGGAGACCGACGACGCCGGTTCGGAAATCCCGATCCCGGCCTTCGCCTACCCGACGCCGATGTCGCCGTTCGGTCCGGTCGCGCACGGCTCGTACCTCGCGGATCTCGAGGACACAGGCTGGGCGAGCCTCTCGGGCGTGCCTGCGAAGTTCCCGCAGACCACCACCGCGGGCACTGTCGGCGTCGCAGCGTTCGTGCTCGACGAGCGGACGGAGCGCGTGATCCCGAACGCGACGATCAGGGTGCGCCCGTCGACGAGGCTCTCGGGGTTCTTCCGGGTCCCGCACAGGCTGCCGGCGGCGGCTCTCGCGGTCACAGCGGATCGCCACGGAGCCTTTGTCCTGCTCGACCTCCCGGTCCGGAAGTACGGCTACGACCTCGTCATCAGCGCCCCGGGGTATGCACCGCGCTACGAAGTCCACGACCTCCTGGAGAGGGGCTTCTTCGTCGGGGACTACTCCCTCGCGAGGAGACCGCGCTTCACGGACGACACGCCCGGCCCGCCGCCCTGCGGAGCCGGCTGCTAGAGCCGCTTTACCACCGCTTTACCTTCGCTTGAGTGGCCTGGACGATGCTCCGGCCATGCTCACCATCAAGCTCGCTCTCGCACTCGTCGCGGCAACCGGTTGGCAGTCGCTCCCGCCCGCGCCGATCACACCCGAGTTCAACGCCCGCACGAGCGTCTGGACCGGGAAGCAGATGCTCGTCTTCGGGCGCGACCAGCAGACCGCGCTCGATTCCCACGGCAAGCCGTACGCGACCGGCGCGGTCAACGTCGCCGCCGCGTACGACCCGAGGTCCCGCAGCTGGCGCAAGCTCGCGCCGCCGCCGAAGACCTCCGGCTTCATGGCGCTCAGCTCGGTCTGGACGGGGAAGGAGATGCTCGTCTGGGGACAGGGGACGCAGCTCGCGTACAACCCGTCCACCGACAGCTGGCGGCGGCTCCCGGCGTCGCGCCTGCTGCGCGTGCACGACGGCTTCGGCGCGGTCGTCTGGACCGGGAAGGAGATGCTCGGCTGGGGCGGTGGGTGCTGCGGCGACGCGTTCTCCGACGGCGTGGCCTACAACCCCCGCACGAATGCGTGGCGCGCGCTGCCGGCCGCGCCGCTTCGCGGGAACCAGCATCCGCTCGGCGTCTGGACCGGGAAGGAGTACGTCGTCGTCGGCGGGCGGCAGGCCGCCGCGTACAACCCCGCACGCAACGCGTGGCGGCGCATCGCGGCACCGCCGGCGATCGACGCGAACGCGACCGCGGTCTGGGCGGGCACCGCGATGGTGATCGCCGGCGGCTCGAGGACGGTCGTCTCGTACACGCCGGCGAAGAACCGCTGGCAGACGCTGCCGTCGCTCCCGGCGGGACGAGTCGGCACGGTGGTCGTCTTCGACGGCGCCCGGCTGCTGGTGTGGGGAGGCGCGCGCGGCGGCGCCGGTCTGATCCCCGGCGACACCAAGTGGACGCCGTTCGCTCACGGGCCGCTCCCGTCCCGGCTCGAGCCGACCGCGGTGTGGACGGGCACGGCGATGATCGTGTGGGGCGGCACCACGACGAAGACGTGGGGCCGCTACGCCGAGGCCGGCGGCGCGTACACGCCGCCGGCGGTCGGCTGCGGCGATGCGTGGATGGCTGAGAACCTGCGCGTCACGGCGCACGTCAAAGACGAGCTCCGGCGCGCGTACGGCGCGACCGATCCGCCGGTCACCGGGCACACGTACTACGGCCGCTACTCCGGCGTGCGCTACGCGATCGCCACCTTCGCCGCGGAGCCGACCATCTTCCGCACCGACGCACACAACCGCTGGCGGGTCCGCGCCGAGACGAACGGCGGAGGAAGCGCGCCTTGACGGCCGTGGCGCGCGCATCCGCCCGCCGAGCCTTCGCGGGCGGCCTGCTCCCACGAACGCATTGCGTATGTGCACGGAGCCAGTCCCGGTAGATCCAGTCGGCCGAGATCGAGGCGTGGATCGCCTGCTGCAGCCGATCTGCGACGCGTAGCGCCGGCCGATCGTCGGGAACTCTCAGCGCGGCGAGCTGTTCGAGCAGGCTCTGCCGGTTCTCCTGCACGCTGTCGAGCTGCGCGGCCGCCACCTGCGGCGACAGGCTGCAGTCGAACGCGCCGGCGAGCACGCGCGTCGCCTCGGCGCGCCCTTCGTGCGACTGCTGGAGGAAGTTCTCGAGCGTGAAGACGAAGGAGCGCAGCTCCGAGCTCGGTCCGGTCGTCGTCGGGGTGGGGGCAGCGCTCTTGCCGCTGCCGTCGTGGGCAAGCAGCGCGGCGGTGACTCCGGCCGCCGCCAGCACGACGAGCGCCGCCGCGGCGAGGAGCCATGTGCGACGGCCGCGCTGCGGAACGGGCGCCTCGCGCGCGACGGGCTGCAGACGAAGGTCGGTGTCCTGGCGCAGCATCGCCTGCTGCAGCTCGCGCAGGTCGGGGCCGGGCTCGATGCCGAGCTGGTCGACAAACAGCTCACGGGTTCGGCGGAACAGCTCGAGCGCGTCCGCCTGTCGCCCCGCGCGGTAGAGCGCGAGCATCAGCAGCGCGCGCGGGCGTTCGCGCAGCGGCTCGCGGGCGACCAACTCCTCGAGCTGCGGAATCACAGGCTCGCCCGACTCGACGGACGCGTGCAGCCAGTCCTCGTAGGTGTTCGCCCGGAGCTCGTCGAGACCCGCAGCCACCCGCTCCGGGGCGCCGCGCCACAGTGCCAGCGCCTGTGCGAGTGTGTCGCGCGCCTCGGGCGCGGGCTGCGTTCGCGCCTGCGCGACGAGCTCCTCGAACCGCTCCAGATCGAGCTCGCCGGGCTCGACCCGAAGCAGGTAGCCGGTCGGGCGTGTCAGGAGTCGGCCACCGCCGAGCCCCTTGCGCAGTTGCGAGACGTAGACCTGGAGCGTCTTCGTGGCCTGCGCCGGCGGATCGTCTCCCCAGAGCTCGTCGATCAACCGCTCCGTCGAGAGCACGCGGTTGCGGTTCAGCAGCAGGAGTGCCAGCAGCGCGCGCGGCTTCGCCGCCGCGAGTTGGACGGGCGTCCCGTCGACCACCGCCTCGAGCGGGCCCAGGAGCCGGAACTCGTCCACGCGACAGCCATACTAGGCTCCGCCGATGGCGACAACCGACGACCGCGCGGACTCCACTCAGGGCAAGCTCGACCAGCTGGAACAGCTGCGCGACGAAGCCGAGCACGCCGCGGGCGAACAGGCCGTCGAACGGCAGCGCCAGCAGGGAAAGCTCCTCGCGCGCGAACGCCTGGTCGAGCTGCTCGACCCCGGCTCGTTCGTCGAGCTCGACCGCTACGTGCGCCATCGCGAGTCGAACTTCGGCATGCTCGACCGGCGTCCCTACGGCGACGCGGTCGTCACCGGGTACGGGACGATCTTCGGTCGCAAGGTGTTCGTCTTCTCGCAGGACTTCACCGTCTTCGGGGGGTCGCTGAGCGAGGTGTTCGCCGAGAAGATCTGCAAGGTGATGGACCTGGCGCTCAAGTACGGCTGCCCGCTGATCGGCATCAACGACTCAGGCGGAGCCCGGATCCAGGAAGGCGTCGTCTCGCTCGCAGGGTACGCGGAGATCTTCTGGCGCAACGTGCAGTGCTCCGGCGTGATCCCGCAGATCTCGCTCGTGATGGGGCCCTGCGCCGGCGGCGCGGTCTACTCGCCCGCGATCACCGACTTCGTGTTCATGGTCGAGGGATCGTCCTACATGTTCATCACGGGCCCCGACGTCGTGAAAACCGTGACCGGGGAGGAGGTGACGTTCGAGGAGCTCGGCGGAGCGTCGACGCATGCGTCCAAGTCGGGCGTCGCGCACTTCATCTCGCCCGACGAGAAGGCCTGCCTGGAGGACGCGCGCTACCTGATCTCGTTCTTGCCGCAGAACAACCTCGACCCGCCGCCGTTCGGCGAGCCCTCGGACGCGCGCGACCGCGAGGAGCCGGAGCTCGACAGGCTGATCCCGGACAACCCGAACAAGCCGTACGACATGCACGACGTCGTGCGCAGGATCGTGGACGACGGCGAGTTCTTCGAGGTGCACGAGCTGTGGGCCGAGAACGTGATCTGCGGGCTCGCGCGGCTCGGCGGACATCCGGTCGGCGTCGTCGGCAACCAGCCGCGATCGCTGGCCGGCGTGCTCGACATCGACTCGTCCGTGAAGGCGGCGCGGTTCGTCCGCTTTTGCGACGGGTTCAACATCCCGCTCGTCACGTTCGTCGACGTGCCCGGCTTCCTGCCCGGAACGCAGCAGGAGTGGGGCGGGATCATCCGGCACGGTGCGAAGCTCCTGTACGCATACGCGGAGGCGACCGTGCCGAAGCTGACGGTGATCACGCGCAAGGCATACGGCGGGGCGTACGACGTCATGAGCTCGAAGCACATCCGCGCCGATTTCAACTTCGCGTGGCCGACGGCTGAGGTCGCCGTGATGGGGCCGGAGGGGGCGGTCAACATCATCTTCCGCAAGGAGCTCGAGGACGCCGACGACCCGGAGGAGCGGCGTGCCGAGCTGATCGAGGACTATCGCGAGCGCTTCGCGAATCCGTACACCGCGGCGGAGCGTGGTTACGTCGACGAGGTGATCGAGCCGCGGCGCACCCGCCCGGTGCTCATCGACGCTCTCGAGACGGCGCTGACGAAGCAAGAGCCGCGTCCGCGCCGAAAGCACGGAAATATCCCTTTGTAATCAAAGGGAGCTTCTCCTCCGTCCGCGTTAGTGCGCGCGCACCGGTGAGGCCGGCACGCGCGGCGAAGGCCTAAGACCTGTCTACTGGTTCCACTTGTCGGCCGTCATCTTCTTGTGACGGTTCGACTTCGCGCGCACGCTCGCTTCTTCCTGCGGCTTCTGCGCGTCGTGGATCTCGTCCTCCTGCGGCGCCTTCGTTTCGCGATGCTTGTCTGGATGCCGTCGCTCCTCGCGGTTCATGCGCTCCTCCTACCCACCCGCAGAACGCCCTAACTCAGCAACCACAGAGGCCGTAGCGTAAGCCAGGCAAAGCCGGCTTACGCTACGGCGAACTGATGCGACGCGACCGACCTAGAAGCGAGCGGGCGAAACCCGCGCGCGTTCACCGCGAAGCGGCGTAGTCCAACTCCCGCGGCGGAACCGAAGGTTCCGCCGCGGCTGCGACCTCGACGGAGGAGCTCACGCCAAGCTCCTCCGTGAAGGCCGCCACGATGCCGGGGTCGAACTGCGTGCCGGCGCAGCGCCGGAGCTCTGCGAGAGCGGCCTCTCGGGAACGCCTGGGTCGGTAGATGCGATCCGACGTCATCGCGTCGTACGCGTCGGTGACGAAGATGATTCTTGCGCCGAGCGGGATCTCCTCACCCGCGAGGCCGTCGGGATAGCCGGCGCCGTCCCAGCGCTCGTGGTGGTGCAGCACGAGATCGGCGACCGGATCGACGCCGAGGCTGTCGAGCATCCGGAACCCGATCTGCGGATGGCGCTCGAGCACGAGGCGCTCGGAGTCGGTCAGCGCGCCGGGCTTGCGCAGGATCTCCTCGGGAATCGCGAGCTTGCCGAGATCGTGGAGCGAGGCGGCAAGGCGCGTCAGCTCCACGTGTTCCGGATCGAGCCCGACTCGCTTCGCGACGCGCGCGGCGAGGTCGCTCACGCGTTCGGAATGGCTGCCCGTGTACGTGTCGCGCGCGTCGACGGCTTTCGCGAGCGACGCGGCTGCGCGGTAGCGGGCGGCCTTGTCCGGGCCGGCGGCGAGCCGCTTGAGCTCGGCGAGCTCGACGACGTCGGGGCGGTAGATGCGCACGCGGTTCTTGCCGTGCTCCTTGGCCCAGTACAGCGCGCTGTCGGCGAGCCGAATCAGCTCGTCGCGCCCATGCCCTTGCACCGGGAAGGTCGCGAGACCGGCGCTGACGGTCACGTTGCCGATGTGGTCGAGGTCGAGTACGCCGATCCGCTCGACGATCGAGCTCGCGGCGACGAGCGCGGCGCCCTCGTCGTGGTTGGCGAAGAGCAGTGCGAACTCGTCGCCGCCGAGGCGGAACGCCTCGCCGCCCTGGCGCAGCCGGCCGGCGACCTGCGACAGCACCCGATCGCCCGACGGGTGGCCGAACCGGTCGTTGATCTTCTTGAAGTCGTCGATGTCGACGAAGCACAGCGTGAGCGGGATGCGCTCCTCCTCCGCGCGCAGGAGCTCGCGCTCCAGACGCTCGTGGAAGTGGCGGTGGTTGCCGAGACCGGTGAGCGGATCCGTCAGCGCGAGCCGCATCGCCCGGAGCGCGCTGCGCGTCGACCGCTGGTAGAGCGAGATCGCGAGCAGTGGGCCGACGAGCGCGATCGACAGGACCGGCGACCTCTGCCAGAGCACGACGAGCATCAAGGCGGCCGAGGCCATGAAGGCGAACGGGACGATCGTCGCGCTGACGTTCGCTCGAATCAGGTGCGAGTAGCGCTGTCTACTGCTGAGCGCGATCGCCGCCGAGATCAGCAGCATGTTGACCCAGTAATCGGCCGTAGCGGCGATCCCGACGCGCGCCACCAGCGCGCCTACGCTGTCGCCACCGATCGGCGCTATCAGGGCGCCGGCGGCGAGCGCCACCACGGCGAGCACCGCGACGTTGAACGAGATGCGCTCGAGCGGGCGGTGCTCCCACAGCTGGATGATCGACGTCGCCGTCAGCAGCAGCAAGGCTCCGGCCGCCCAGCCGAACAGCACGATCGCCGCGACGGCGAAGACGAACGTCAGCGAGATGACGCCGCCGCCGCTCTCCGCGTTGATCGGCACCGGGAACCGCTCGGCCAGCGTCGCCGCCGCGGTGAACGCGACGAGGCTGATGAGCTCGGACCCGCTGTGGTCCGTCGTCGCGAAGACGTATGCGGCGGCAACGAGAATCCCGAGTCCCGCGAGGCAAACCGGGACGATCAGGAACGTAAGCCGGCGGGGCGTGACCGCCTGAGAGCTCACGGTTTCGCTGTTACCAGGTGAACTGGTTGGCGAACGCTTCCCAGGTGAACTGTCCGAGCAGTGCCGCGAGCAGCACCAGGACGGCCACGAGAGCGATCAGCTTTGGCTTCCATTGCAACATTCCGTGAGTCCCCTTCAGTTGACGCCAGACTGCCGGGATTCTTCCGGGTCGCCGATCGCGAGTAATCCCCCGAGCGGGGGATTATGGGGAATGTGACTTACGAAGAGGAAACGAGGCCGGCCTCGGCGAGCGGCCTGCGAGCCCACGCAAAGCGCTGTGCGTACCAACCGCTCAACTGCGCGACGGCGACGCCGTAGCCGGACGACTGGATGAACCAGCCGTTCCCGAGATAGATCCCCATGTGGTTCACCTGCGCCGCCTTCGACTTCGGTCCGGCGGAGCCGAAGAAGAGCACGTCGGCGGGCTGGAGCTTCGCGAGCGGGATCCGCTGCGCGGCCGGCACCTCGCCGCTCATCGAGTACGTCGTGCGTCCTTTGAGCACGGCCGCGAGGTTGCCTTCTCTCGGATACGCCTGGAGCTTGAACACACGCCAGACGAACCCCGAGCAGTCGAAGCCGCCGTGCACCTGCGGCCCGTACGGCGACGTCGTCGTCTCGCTCTCGCCGCCCCAGACGTACGGATAGCCGATGAAGCGCACGGCGGTGTCCAGGATCTCCTTCTGCCACGG
>MNJC01000121.1 GCA_001920085.1 Actinobacteria bacterium 13_1_20CM_4_69_9 | reverse complement strand
TATGTGCCAAAGAATTGCGTCCGCTCCAAGCGAGGGTGTCTTGGTCGCGGCAAAGCTCACCTCGAAGCCCGCCTCGATTGCCTTGCCACGTAACCGCTCGGCAGACGCCGCATCTCGCTCGATCGAGGCAGCAGCTGCCCGTGCATCTCGCCACAGGATGACCGAGGTCGCCACCGCTTGCAGCCTTTTCGGCCCGCGGAGAGAGAACGCTCCGACAGAGTTGCGCCCGCGAATGTAGCCGGCGACACGGCCTAGTCGCCTCAGGTCGGCCCCCGTGTCCTTGGGATCGGGGCTGCTCGCGGCGCCATCGTTGGCATTCGTGAAGAACTCGAGCTTCTGCCCAAGCCCACCTGCCAGCCGGACGAGCGCCGCGTCTGGAAGAACCATCCGCGGAAGCAGCGCTTTCGAGGGCTGCTGCGCGGCGGCTCGCGCCACCACGACCAACGAAATGCCCACAACCAGAAGGAGAAATAGCGGAGTCCGCATCACGCCTTGGGGTCGCCGGCCTCGACCTAGCGCGTACACGCGCATCGTGGGAACCGTAGCTCGGGGCCCTCATTCCAGGCGCCTTTCCGATGCTCGGCGGCCCGGGCTGTCCACCCGGGCCGCAACTTCTTAGTGCGCGAAGGTGTGTCTCGAAAGGGGGTACAGAACGGGTACAACACAGCGCCCACACGCGCACGAAGCCGCACATCAACCAGTAATGCCGAGGAGGACGTTTCGCCCTCGTTAGCAGCGCTTTTGGCTCAATCGCGCCGTTCGCTCCACAGGCGCTGGCCGGAGCGGATGTCGGACGACGCCAATTCATCCTCGGCATCGGCTAGCCCGGAATCCGCAGCACGATCTTGCCGAGCTGCTCGCCGGCTTCGAGGCGCTCGTGCGCGGCCGCGGCCTCGGCGAGCGGAAAGACATGGTCGATGACTGGCACCGCACGCCCTGAAGCGACCAGTTCGTACACGGCCTCGAAGTCCGCTCGCGACCCCATCGTCGAGCCGTAGATCGTCAGCTGCTTCCACCAGATCCGGTGGAGCTGCGCGGGTGGGTTCGGCCCGGTCGTGGCGCCGCAGACGCAGATGCGGCCGTCCGCACGCGCGGCTGCGAGCGACCGCTGCCACGTCGCCTCGCCGACGTGGTCAACGACCACGTGCGCGCCGCCGCCGGTCAGTTCCTTGACCGCGGCCGGCACGCCGTCCTCGCGGTGGTTGAGCGCGGCGTCGGCGCCGAGCTCGCGTGCATGCTCGAGCTTCTGCTCGCTGCCGGACGTGACGATCACCTGCGCACCCAGTGCTTTGGCGATGGCGAGGCACGCGGTGGAGACGCCGCTGCCGATCCCCCACACGAGCACCCACTCGCCCTCGCGGAGCGCCGCCTTCGTGGACAGCATGCGATAGGCGGTCTCGAAGACGAGGGGGAACGCTGCGGCCGTCTCGAAGTCGAGGCCGTCCGGGAGCGGATAGACCTGCTCAGCCGGAACGGCGATCCGCTCGGCGTGCGTGCCGTCGGTGTGCTCGCCGATCACCGTGATCCTTCCGTCGCCGTGCTCGAGGCCGGGATTGATCACGACGCCGTCGCCGGGCGCGAAGCCCGGGCCCGACACGACCACGCCGGCGCCGTCCGCGCCGAGGATGCGCGGTTTCGGCACCGACGGCAGGCCCTTGCGAATCCAGAGGTCGAGATGGTTGAGCGACGCGGCGCGGAGGTCGATCAGGACCTGTCCCGCTCCTGGCACCGGCTCGGGCGCGTCCTCGTAGCGGAGCACCTCGGGCCCTCCGTCCTCGTGGATGCGAATCGCCTTCACGCGGCACAATCTTCCACATGACCGCCGTCGAGCTGGAGCGGCTCGCCCAGGAGCTCGGCCTGGACGTCGTCGGCGCGGCGCCCGCCTCGGCGTACGAGGAGACGGAGAGTCACATCCGTACGCGAAGGGCACGCGGCCTGTTCGCCGACATGCGCTTCACGATGGCGCATCCCGAAGTGTCGTGCCATCCGGAGACGCTGCTCCCGGGCGCACGTACCGTCGTCTCGGCGGCGCACTGCTACTACGTGCCGGAGCCCCCGCTCGAGCGCGGGGAGGGGCGGCTGCCCCGCTACACGTGGTACGACGGCTACGCGGCCCTGCGCGAGCGCCTCGACGAGCTCGGCCGGCGGATCGGCGGCGACTACCGCGTGCTCGTGGACGCGAACCAGCACGTCGACCGCGAGGCCGCGGCGCGCTCGGGCGTCGGCTTCTACGGCAAGAACACGCTGCTGATCACGCGGCGGCACGGCTCGTGGGTCGTTCTCGGGACGCTCGTGACGACCGCCGAGGTGGAGGCGACGCCGCCGCTCGATGCCGGTTGCGGAACGTGCACGCTCTGCATCGAGGCGTGCCCGACGGGGGCGCTCGACGAGCCGGGCGTGCTCGACTCGACAAAGTGCCTGTCGTACTGGACGCAGGCGCCCCGCGAAATCCCCGAGGACTACCGCCCGCAGCTCGACGCACAGGTGTACGGGTGCGACATCTGCCAGGACGTCTGTCCGTGGAACCGTGGTGTCGAGAAACGACGCGCCGACATGCCTCTGCCGGCCGGCGCCGAGCCGCACGTGCGGCTCGCGGACTGGCTGGGCGAGGACGGCGATTCCCTGCGCGAGCGCTACGACCGGCTGTACGTGCCGCGGAACGATCCGCGTTACCTCCGCCGGAATGCGCTCGTCGCGCTGGGGAACACCGGCACGCCGGAAGACGTGTCGCTCGCGGACCCGTTCCTCGAGCACGACGACGAGCTTCTCCGTGCGCAAGCCGAATGGGCGGTCGCGCGGATCGAGGAACGGCATGGCTGACACCCCGCGGGTCGCGCACCTCCGCGAGATCGAGGTGTGGATCGCCCGCGTGCGTCTCGGTGCCGTTGTGTTCGCGGTCCTCGAGGTCGGACTGCTGAGCAAGGGCTACCCGCCCGGGTACGAGGGCTACGCATGGCTCACGACCGCCGTCTTCGGCGTGGGCTCGCTCGTGCTGTTCGTCGCAAGCCGGCGTGCCGACCCGCGCGTCGTCGGCTTCGTCGCGCTCGTGTTCGACGCGTGCGTGATCGCGGCGTTCGCAACGATCTATTCGTTCGAGTACGGGAGCCCGACGCGCTGGGCGCTGATCTTCGTGGTCACCGAGGCGGCCTTGCGCTACGGCCTGATCGGCGCGCTGCTGGTGCCGGTGGCGCTCTTCCCTTTCCTCGTGTTCGCGGAGTGGTGGCGCGTGCACCACTTCCACGACGGGCCGGGGTTCATCTGGGACCGCGTGACGTTCCCGTTCGGCGTCTTCCTGATCACCGGGGCGATCGTCGGGTGGCTGGTGAAACGGCTCGGCCGCGAGGCGGCCATCGCCGACGCGCGCGCACGCGAGGCGGAGGCGCTCCGCGACGAGCTCGGTCGTCGCGTCGACATTCTCGAAGCGGCGAACCGTTGCGGCCGCGCGCTCGCATCGTCGCTCGACCTCGACCAGGCATTCAGCGCCTTCATCCGGGAGCTGCGGGCGCTGGTCGCGTTCGAACGCGTCACGTTGGTGCTCGTAGAGAAGGGGCGGGCAGAGGTGATCGCGGTGGCCGGCCGCGGCACCGGCCGCGTCTTCCCTCCCGGTTCGGCGCGGCCCGTCGCCGGCTCCGTGCTGGAGGAGGTGCTCGAGGGCAAGCTCGTGTACCGGGAGTCGATCGACCCTCCGGCCTATCCCGAGGAGGTGGAGCTGCTCAGCCTCGGGCTGCGCAGCCGCGTCCTTGCGCCGCTGCAGGTCGGGCCGCGGACGATCGGGATGCTCGGGCTCGTCCGCGCCGAGGCGAACGCGTTCGCGCCGGCGGAGCTGGAGCTCCTCTCGCTGCTCGGCCGGCTCGTCGCGACCGCCGTGCAGAACATCCGGGCGTACGAGGCGGAGCGCAGCACGGCCGACGAGCTGCGCCGTTTGTCCGCGCTGCGCGCCGACTTCGTCTCGCTCGTCTCGCACGAGCTGCGCAGCCCGATGTCGGCGGTGATCGGTGCAGCCCGCACCTTGCAGGGCCGGTGGCGTGAGCTGATGCCTGAACAGCGCGAGTCGTTCCTCGCGCTGATCGGCGACGAGACATCGCGCCTGGCACGGCTGATCGACGACGTGCTCGACACCTCGCGGATCGAGGCCGGAACTTTTAGCTTCACGTTCAGCGACGTCGACCTCGGCGAGCTGCTGCGGGACGTCATCGCCGCCGCCGAGTTCGCACAGGACGAAGTCGAGTTGACGGCGGAGGTCGGTGCGCTGCCGCCCGTGCGCGGCGACCGCGAGCGGCTGCGGCAGGTGATCCAGAACCTCGTCGACAACGCGGCCAAGTACTCGTCCGCCGGCGGTCGCGTCCACGTCAGCGCGACGGCGGACGATGGTCACGTCCTGATCGACGTCGCCGACCAGGGGCCCGGCATCCCGCCCGAGGACCGGGAGCTGATCTTCGAGAAGTTCGGCCGCTCGAGCAGCGGGACGGCGAAACCGGGCTCGGGGCTTGGCCTCTTCATCGCGCGCTCGATCGCCGAGGCGCACGGCGGCACGCTCGGCGTCGATTCCGTGCCCGCGCGCGGCTCCGTCTTTCGGCTCGAGCTCCCTGCGAGCTAGGCGCGGGCGCGCAGGCGCGAGACGCCTAGCTCGTTCGCGAGCTCGTGGGCGCGCGCTGCGAGCGCCTCGCGCATCTCCTCCGGCTCGAGCAGGATCGACTCGCCCCGCTGGGAGAGGATCTCGCCGGTCAGCCACTCCTGGCTGCCGACGGGCATCTCCGCGAGGGCGGTGCCGTCCTTCAGCAGCGTCGCGCCCCGTTCGGCTGCCCAGCGCGCGGCGACGCCCTTCGCGTACAGCACCTTTGCGGTGCGCGCGTCGCGGAGCCCGCGCGGCTCGAACGCCTGGCGCGGCTCGAATGTCTCGTCCGTCACCTTTGCGCTGCGCATGCGGTCGAGACGGAAGCTGCGTTCGGCGTTGCGTGTGCGGTCCCACGTGTGTACTCGCCAGTGGGGCAGCTCTCGCTGGAGCGAGTACGGCTCGACGATCCGCTGGGACCACGTCTGCTCGCCTTCCTTCTGGTACTCGATCTCGACCAGGTGACGCTCGCGGATGCCTTCCGTGAGCGTGGCGACGAGGTCGGCTTCCGCGTCACCGGTGCGTGGTTCGGGCGTTTGCGCGAGCTCGAACTGGCCGAACGTCTCCTCGAGCTTCTTGCGGACGCGGTCGAGCGGCGTGTGCGCGTCTGCGGCGATCATCGGGCCGACAAATTCGAGTGCGAGGCGGATGGCGCGCGCCTCCAGTGGTGTCAGGCGCGGGGCAAGTCTGAAGGTGTCACCGTACAGCTCTTTGTCGACATGGACGCTTTCGCCCTCGAGCGCGGCGTAGACCGTGTAACAGCCCCCGCCGAAGTTGACGAGGTTGAGCAGCTGCAGATGCTCCTCGAGCTCGTCCTCGGGAATGTGGAAGCGCTCGACGATCTCCCGCGCAGGAATCGTCGCGTCGTGCCCCTCACCGCACGCTGCGAGCAGGTATGCGAGGAGCGCCTGCAGCACGGCGAAACGTTCGGGGACAACCGGGCCCGCGGGTCGCTCGCCGACCCCGTCCGCACGCTGCGGCGGCGCGGGTGCGGCTAGCTTGGGCGGACCTGTCTCGTGACTGGCACGAACGGCACGCAGCGCGTCCGCGACCTCGCGCCTCAACTCGTCGGGCTCGAGCGGGATGGCGCGGCCGTCCTGGCGGAGGATCCATGAAGCCAGCTGTGGGGCGGATGAGTAGTCCGTGACGAAGACGCCGTTCTCGAGCTCGCCGGCATTCCCGAAAGCGCGCTCCACCCACCAGGCGGTGTCGCCTGCGAGCTCGATACGCGCCTCGCCGACGATGTCGCCGATCTGCCAGGGCGGTCGTCCACGGTAGTCGTCGATATCGAAGTCGGGCGGAATGCGGAAGTCGCGCTCGCGGCGCGTTGCAAAGCGAATGTCGCCGCGGATGCGCGAGACGCGGAACGTGCGGATGTCTTTCCGATCGAGGTCCTGTCCGATCACGTACCAGCTGCCGTTGTCGGACAGGAGGCCGTACGGATTGACGGTCCGCTCGCTCTGGCGGTTGCGCGAGATCGAGTAGTACGGAAACTTGATCGTGCGCTGCTTGGAGATCGCGCCCTCGAGCTTCCCGAGGCGGCCCGGCATCTCCGGCGAGTAGTCCGGATCGAGCACCTCGACGCGCACGGCGGTCTCGCTGGCCGGCTCGTCGAAGCCGGGGCGTCCCAGCGCGAGGTTCTGGAGCGCGAGCCGGAGCGGCTCCGCGTACGCGAACTTGCCCTCGAGGAGGTAGAGCGCCGTCTGGAGGGCCGCGAGCTCGTCGTCGTCGAGCTCGAGCTTGTCCAGGAAGTAGTTCTCGGAACGCAGCGTGTACAGCTCCTCCCCTGTGAACTCGTCCCGTTGGGACTGGAGCGGCACGCCGAGGGCGAGCAGCTCCGCCCGGTCGGAGTAGAACCGGCGGGCGAAGGCCTCGTCGGACATCTCCGAATAGCCCTCGACGTTGGACTTCACGTCCCGCGCGGTCAGTGGCCGCCGCTCCGCCATCAGGTAGGCGACGAGCGAAAGCTGACGAATCAGCTTGTCGGTGTCGTGCGACACCAGGCGAATCTATCCCACCGACCCCCGTCGCCGACGCCCATCGCCAGTGGCCGAGGCGGCGGGCGAACCCGTGGTGGACCGGGTTGTGGACGATGTAGGCGAGCGTCTGGTCGTACTGCTCCTCGGACTCGACCTCTTTCGACCAGAACCGTCGGCCGAAGACGTGGTGCTTCCGGCCGTGGCGATCGTTGAAGGCGCGCGCGTACTGGCCGTTGAGGTCACGCATGCCGTGAGAGAGGTTCGCGAGCGGCGTCTCGACGAGGAGGTGGTAGTGGTTGCCGAGCAGGCAGCTGGCGTGCAGGCGCCAGCCGTAGCGCCGGCGGACGCGTCGCAGGAGCTGGACGAAGACCGCGCGATCCCAGTCGTCGCGGAAGATCGGCTCGTCGTTGTTTCCCTTGGTGGCGACGTGGTAGCAGGCGCCGGCGGCGAGATGGCGCGGCGCTCGTCCCATGGCGGCGACCGTAGCGGCGCCCCGCGAGACGGAACGGCGATTTCAGCGACCTGGCGCTGCCGCGTCACAGACTCGTTACGTGCCAGGCAGGAGACACCGCCCCAACAGCACGGCCGATCGGGAGGTGCCGAGACTAGGCGGCGACTTTGGAGCGCTCGAGGTGCTGGTGCGACGGGCAGTAGTCGCGCTCCGGAAGCGGCGTCCGCTGGCACGGTTTCCCCTTCCGGGTGGTCGCACGGCAGCGCGCGACGCCGCCGTCGAGAGCTCCGGCCTCGATCTGCTCCTCGATGAACGCGACCGCCGCGGCGACGCCCTCCTGAACCGCCCAGGCAACTTCAGCCTGCGCCGTGATCGGGAAGTAACGCCGAATGTCCTGGAAGAGCGCGCGGTCAGGCTTCGCGAAATAGAGCGGATCGCGGGCGAGCCGCTCCATCGTCTGCTCGCACTGCTCGAGCACGGCCCGCCGGTACTCGAGGTGCAGCTCGGGGGCCACATACGGGTCGATCAGGTCCTTAATCGACCTGTAGATGGCTCTCGAGTATTGATACATGCAGGCCTGAAGTTGGGCGGCGTACTCCTCAATCACAGTATCTCTGGCTCCCATTAATCCCCCGCAAAGCTTTGTTAAGTCGCGGTAAATCGTCAACCGGCGGCATCCGTCGAGCACGGAGTCTATAAGACCCGCGCCGGTGTTACAAAGTCGGGCCTGTCGTTGCCTCTGCTGAGAACGATCAGCGGGTGATTTCCCGCGAATATGCGAGCTGGAAGCCCTTCTCGGCCGCGGCGGCCCGGGCGGCGTCGGCCTGACCCCGGGACGTGTAGATCCCGCTGAAGACGACGAAGTAGCCCGGATGGAGGCTCGAGTACTTGCCGGAATCGAGAACGCCGACCTTCGGGAGGCCTGCCCGCGACGCCGCCCGGGCCCGGGCGAGGGCCAGCGCCCGCCCGGCGCTGGACGGGATCGACTCCAGCACGACGGTGAAGCCGCCCTGGCCGGCGGGCCAGGCCGTCAGCGAGCCCGGCGCGGGTGCCGTCGTGGTCGGGGGAGGCGGGGCCGAGGGGGTGGTCGGCGGCCCCGGCGCCGTCGAAACGCTCGGCAGGGTCACGGTCGCGGTCTGCGGCGCCGTGGTCGGGGCGTGCGCCGCGCCGCCGGCCGTCGCGACGATCGGGTTGTCCTGGGCGCCGGCGTCCGTCAGGACGATCGCCGCCGTTGCGCCCGCGATCGCGATCACGAGTCCCAGCAGCACGCGCCAGAACCAGTCGCCGGGATACCAGCCGAACCGCTCCTGCCAGGCACCCGACAACCGGCCGGCGAGCCCCGGCGCCGGATGTAGCCGGTAGCCGCACTCGAGGCAGTACTCCTGCCCCGGCTCGTGGGGAGTGCCGCAGCGAGGGCAGACCGGCTCGGCGGGAGGCCTCGCCGGCGTGCTCACGACTCCCAGCGTTCCTGCGGTGCGGGCGCCGGCAGCGCCTCGGCGAGCTCACCGGAGACGGCGTGGCCGCAGACGGCGCAGAACTTTGCGTCGGCAGCGAGGGCGGCGCCGCACTTCGCGCACGACACGACCGCCGGCGTCGCACTCACGGGACGCCCGCAGTTCGCGCAGAAGTGCGAGCCCCAGACGAGCGGGGCGCCGCACGCGCACCGCGCTGCCGGTGCCGGCCGTCGGGCAGACACGGACGCCGCGAGCAGCGTGTCCAGCTCCTGGAGGCGCCCGTCGAGTGCGAGGAGCTCGTCGCAGCGCTCGACGAGCAGGTCCTGGCGGAACTGGTCACGCCGGAACATCTCGAGCATCAGGCCCCCGAGGTCGCGCAGCCGTTCTTCTCGCGCGCGCAGGAGCGCGCGGCGCTCACGTCGCAGCTGGCCGGGATGCGGCGGCGAGCGGCGTGGGGGGCCGGCGGGTCGCGCCGCCGCGGTCACGGGCTCTTTGCGCCGAAGGCGTGCAAGCAGCGATGGCCGCGCCACGCGACCAATCTAACAGCGGCCTGCGACGGTTCAGGCGGGCGTGTCGGGCGTGCGCGTGGCCGAGCGTCGGCCCCAGCCGGCGAGGAAGACCACGAACAGGACGAGGGCGACGACGCCGATCGGGATCGAGAAGATCCACAGGCCGAGCAGCGACAGCACGATGCCGACGACGACGAGTGCGAGCACGAGGCCGATCATGTGTGCAGCCTTCCCGTCGCCTCCGCCGCGAAACTACGGCAGCTCGACGACGACGAGACGTTCCTCCGTCATCTCGCGCACCGCGTAGTGCGGCCCCTCGCGCGTGTTGCCCGAGTCCTTGACTCCGCCGTAGGGCATCTGGTCGCTGCGAAAGGTCGGCGCCTCGTTGACGGTGACGCCACCGAACTCCAACCGCTGCGCGGCCGTGAGCGCGTTCGCGATCGAGGACGTGAAGATCCCCGCCTGCAGGCCGTAGCGGGTGCCGTTTGCCAGCTCGATCGCCTCGTCCACCGACTCCACCGCTGTCACGGTGCAGACTGGACCGAACACCTCCTCGCAGGAGACCTTCTCCTCGCGCGCGGGGTTCGCGATCACGGTCGGACGAATGAGCTCGCCCTCGAGGTCGCCGCCGGTCAAGACGTCTCCGGACGACGCGCGGATCCACTCGAGGATCCGTTCCCGTGCGTCGTCGTCGATCACCGGCCCCACGTCGGTGTCCTCCTCGGCGGGGTCGCCGACCTTGAGCGACTCGACCAGCGGGATCAGCGCTGCGACGAATGTGTCGTACGCGCTCCGCTCGACGTAGACGCGTTGCACGGAGATGCAGCTCTGCCCCGCGAACGAGAATCCGTTCTGCGCGACTTTCGTCGCCGCGAGCGACACGTCTGCGTCGGCCGCCACGATCACCGGTGTCGAGTTTCCGAGCTCGAGGTTGACGCGCTTCCTGTGCGCGCGCTCACGCAGTCCCCAGCCGACGCCGCTCGAGCCCGTGAACGTGATCAGCTTGACGCGCTCGTCCTCGACGAGGACGTCGCCGAGCTCCGAGGCCGGGCCAACGACGACGTTCAGCCAGCCCGGCGGCAGGCCGGCCTCCTGCTCGAGCTCTGCGAGCAGGAGCGCGGACAGCGGCGTCTGGCTGGCCGGTTTCAGGACGACCGCGCAGCCTGCGGCCAGAGCGGGCGCCAGCTTGTGCGCGACGAGGTTGAGTGGGAAGTTGAACGGGCTGATCGCGCCGACGATGCCGACGGGCTGCCGCAGCGTGAAGGCGAGCTTCCCCGTGCCGGCCTGCGCTGCGTCCATCGGCACCATCTCGCCCGCGAGCTTGCGCGCCTCCACCGCCGCGAACGTGTACGTCGACATTGCGCGCTGCGCCTCGACGCGCGCCGCCTTCATCGGCTTGCCGGCTTCGTCGGAGATCAGGCGTGCGACCTCGTCATGGCGTCGGCCGAGCGCGGCCGCGACCTTGACGAGGATCTCGGCGCGCTTGTGCGCCGGCAGCGGCTCGCGCATCGCCTTTTCGGCCGCGTCGACTGCCTGGCACGTCTCGCGCGCGCCGGCTTTGGCGACGCGACCGACGACGTCGCCCGAGTACGGAGACCGGACGTCGATCCACTCGCCCGTCTCGATCCACTCACCGCCGATCAGCAGTCGTTTTTCCGTGAGTGCGGCGACCACAGAGCTAGTCTAGATCGCGCATGTCTCCTGCCTGGCACTCCGATGCGCTGATCGTCGATGCCGTGCGTTCGCCGATCGGAAAGCGGAACGGGGCGCTGTCCTCGATTCGCGGCGACGAGCTCGCCGGCCAGGTCCTGAACGCCCTCGTTCGGCGCAACGACGTCGACCCGGCGCACGTCGAGGACGTGCAGTTCGGGTGCGTCACGCAGATCGGCGAGCAGGGCTGGAACGTCGGGCGGATGGTTCCGCTCGTCGCGGGCTGGCCCGAGTCGGTCTGCGGCACCACCGTCGACCGCCAGTGCGGTTCGTCCATGCAGGCCAACTTCAACGCCGCGACCGCGGTCTGGTCGGGCCAGCTCGACCTGGTCGTCTCGGCCGGCGCGGAGATGATGTCCCGCGTCCCGATGGGGTCCGGCGGCGGCGATCTCTCGGACAAGCTGCTCGAACGCTGGCAGATCGTGCCGCAGGGCATCTCGGCCGAGGTGATCGCGGACGAGTGGGACATCTCGCGCGAGGAGCTCGACGCGTTCTCGCTCGAGTCTCATCGCCGCGCCGCGCGCGCGAGCGACGAGGGCCGCTTCGCGAACGAGGTCGTTCCCATCGACCTCACGAACCCGCACGTCGGCGTCGTCTTCGACGTGGACGAGACCCCCCGGCGCGACACGTCGATCGAGGCGCTCGCGGCGCTGAAGCCGGCCTTCGTCCCCGAGGGCAAGGTGACCGCCGGAAACTCCTCGCAGATCTGCGACGGCGCCGCCGCTGTCCTGATCGCGAGCGAGGACGCCGCGAACCGTCTGGGGCTCGAACCCCGCGCGCGTTTCGTGTCGTTCGGGCTGGCCGGCGTCGATCCGCACCGGATGTTGCACGGCAACCCGCAAGCCTCCGGGGCCGCGCTCGCCCGCGCAGGCCTGACCTGGGACGACATGTCCGTGATCGAGGTGAACGAGGCATTCGCGTCGGTCGCACTGCAGTTCATCCGCGACACGCACCTCGACGACCGAACCGGCGACGTGAATCCCAACGGCGGCGGCATCTCGCTCGGCCATCCGCTCGGCGCGACCGGCGCGCGGATCACGGCGACGCTGCTGAACGAGCTCGAGCGGCGCGACGCGCGCTACGGCATCGCGACGATGTGCATCGGCTTCGGCCAGGCGATAGCCGCGGTCATCGAGAAGCTCTAGCCGTTACCCTCCGCGCGTGGGGGAGATGGCTGGGCGGGCTGTCGCACGCGACCCGAAGCAGATCGTCGCGCGCGGTTACGACGCGATCGCACTGCGCTACGCGGAGTGGGTGGGGCGCGTGTCGTCGCCGGCAATCGAATGGCTGCGCGATCTCGATGCGCGCCTGCCCGACGGCGCCGACGTGCTCGAGCTCGGCTGCGGCCGCGGAGTGCCAGGCACGAGACACCTCGCAAAGAGGCATCGCGTCACCGGCGTCGACATCTCCGCGGTGCAGATCGAGCTCGCGCGCCACCACGTCCCGGAGGCCTCGTTCGTCCACGCCGACGCGCTCGAGCTGGAGGTTGCGCCGGGGTCGGTGGATGCGGTCGTCGCGCTGTCCTTCTTCGGCCATGTCCCGGTCGGCGAACAGCGCGAGCTGATCGGCCGGATCGCACTGTGGCTGCGCGACGGCGGGCTCCTGCTCGCGACGTTCGGTGCAGGCGAGCCGGGTGAGGAGGTCGACGAGGACTGGCTCGGCGCGCCGATGTTCTTCGCATCCCTCGGCGGCGACTCGTACCTCCCGCTCCTGCACGAGGTCGGGCTGATGCCGCTCCGCGAGGAGGTCGTGGTGCAGCACGAGCCGGGGCACGGCGACGTCGCGTTCCACTGGGTGCTCGCGCGCGCGTGAACGAGATCCGCAAGGTCGGCGTCGTCGGGCTCGGGACGATGGGCGCCGGCATCGCGCAGGTCAGCGTCCAATCCGGGCACGACACGGTGGGGAGGGAGGTCACCGACGAGCTCGGCGAGCGCGGGCGCGCGACGATCGACCGCTACCTCACGCGAGGCGTCGAGAAGGGCCGCCTGAGCCAGGAAGAACGCGATGCGGCGCTCGCACGCCTGACGCTGACGACGGAACTGTCCGACCTGGCCGACTGTGACCTCGTGATCGAGGCTGTCCTGGAGGAGCTGGACCTCAAGCGCGAGGTCTTCGCGGAGCTCGACCGCGTCACGCGCCCCGACGCGGTGCTAGCCACGAACACGTCGGCGTTGTCGGTATCGGAGATCGCCGCCGCAACGCAACATCCGGAACGCGTCGTCGGCATGCACTTCTTCAACCCCGCGCCGGTCCTCCCGCTGGTCGAGATCGCTCGCACGCCCGACAGCTCGGAGGCAGCGGTCGACGCGGCCTACGCGTGGGCGGAGCGCGCCGGCAAGCAGCCGGTGCGCTGCAATGACACGCCGGGCTTCATCGTCAACCGCATCCTCATCCCGCTCCTCAACGACTGCGTCCGCGTCCTGGACGAGGCGGACGTGCATCCCGAGGACATGGACAAGGCAATGACCAACGGTGCCGGCTGGCCGATGGGGCCATGTGCGTTGATCGACCTGATCGGCATCGACGTCCACGTGCACGCGTCGGAGGCGCTGCACGGGAAGCTCGGGGAGCCGCGCATGGCGCCTCCCGAGCGGCTGGTGCGGATGCAGGACGAAGGCAGGCTCGGCCGGAAGTCCGGCTCGGGCTTCTACACCTACTAGGCCGCGAGTCGCTGCGGCAGCTCGAGGCGGGTCGCCTGCGGCAGCTGCGGATGGCGCACGTGCGCGTCGCGCCAGATCTCGTCGGCCTTCTCGGCGCGAATCAGCTCGAGCGCGACGGCTCGCATCGTTGCGATGGAAGCAAGCTCGACGAGGCGCTCGGCCTCGGCGTGCCGCAACTGCGTCGCGATGCGGGCGACGGCGTCGAGCCGCGCGACGAGCAGGCGCGCGGTGCGGTTCGATCGGACGTCCTCGGTCACTCAGACATCTTCGCCGCGCCTTCGGACGGCCCTCCCTAGGGAACGGCCAGCCGGGACCAGACGTTCGTCAGCAGGCGGTCGACGGCCGGCTCGCCGAGCGAGGCGCCGAAGTTGATCACCCCGGCCGCGAACACCTTTGCCCCGGCCGGCGTCTCGTAGTACGTCATCTCCGCAGACCGGCCCCCCGCGAGCAGGTTCGGGATGCGCGCGAGCACCTGGGTGCCCGGCGGGGACGCGTCGGTGCGTCCATCGATCTCGATGCCGTAGCGGCCGAAGACGCGGTCGACTCGGCGGTAGAGGTTGTTCGCAGCCAGGAAGGCGAGATTCCCGCCAAGGTCGCGGTAGCGCTCGATCACTCCGTACTCGTGGCGCGTCACGTATTCCTCGTGGCCCGGGAAGACGACGAGGTCGTAGCGACGCGCGAGGTCGTCGCCGCTCGGAACCCGGTCGAGGTCGTCATCCGACAGGAAGTCGACCGTGTGACCGGTTCGATTCAGCCAAGCGATGAACTCGAGGTCCCAGTCCCGGAAGCGGAAGGGCACGCCGAAGTCGAGGAACGGCCGCTCCAGCCCGACGCTGCGATGGCGGCCGCTGACGTACCACGAGTCTCCCCAGCCGTCGCCGTCCGCGTCCTCGAAGTTGTAGGCCGCCCAGGTGTTCGTCGCGAGCACGACCGCGACGCGCCGTGTCCCCAGGACGCGCGGACGCACGATGAACGGCGCATAGCCGACACGCCCGTCCGAGCTCGTCGCGCGCACGAAGTACAGGCCGCTCGGCCAATCGCCCGCCCGCACGACGCGCAGCAGTGCCGGGCGGTCCCGGTGCGCGCTCCAGTCGATCCGGATCGGGCCGGTCTTCGCAAGGCCGCTCGTGCGCACGTCTTGCTCGCTCGGCCGGCCGGGCGACTGGTACGCGAACACCTGCAGCCGCAGAACGCGCGCGTCGGTCGCCAGCCGCAGGTCCGCCGCCTCGCCGGGCGCGTAGCTGCGCTTCGTGAACGCCGCGTCGACGCCCTGCACTCGGACGACCGGCGCGTCCGGCCGGCCCTGCGGGCCGTACGCCCCGTAGACGCGCGAGCCGACGCGCAGTCGCAGGATGTATGTCCGGGGCTGCGTCGACCGGGCAGGCCGCCACGTCAGCGTGCCCGGGCCCCTCCCGAACAGACGTGACGTGTGCCAGACAATGGACGTGCCTCCTTCGCCCGCCCGCACCATGTTGGTCGCGACCACGTCCAGCTCGACGCGCGCCCGCCGCGTGAGTCGGAAGTGGACGACTGCGCTGTCGCGAAAGCCGTCCCCGTTCGGGCTGAGCGTCGTCAGCAGCCGGTTGTCGCCTGCGAACGGCGTGGACCCGTTCGTGACATGAAGGTCCTGGAGCGCCGGCGTGAGCGCCAGCGCGGCGAGGAACAACGCCGTCACGAGCCCGTCAGCCCGCTTACAGTTTCCTTACGTTCCACTGAACACGCGCATAAGTCGACAGTCGATACTGACGTCCATGAGGCGACTCCTCACCTTTGCCGTGCTCGCACTCGCGCTGGTCCTGCCGGCCGGCGTCGCCGCGCGCACGACCACGTCGGCCGACGGGACGCTTTCGGTCAAGGACGCGCGCGGGGTCGTCACCATCCAGGGCCGGGGCGCCGTGATCGGAAGCTTTGCGAAGGGCTCGGTCACGATCAACGACCCGATCGACGGCGACGGCACCGGGCCGATCGTGACCGGCGACGACTGGTCGAAGGACAAGAGTGACACCGCGACCGTCTGGGGCGGCACGAGAGTTCGCTTCCGGATCATCGGCGGCACGTTCAAGATCGTCGTTCGCGGCCGCGGCATCAACCTCTCGTTCGTAGGGAGAGGCAACATCATCCTCAACGGGGCCGGAACCGACGATGACGGCTCGTACGCGGTCAACGGGAGCGAGTACAACCTGCTGCCGGCGTTCGCGCTGCCGTTCCTGCTGTCGGCCACCAGCCCGTAGCCTTACGTCGTGAGCAGTAGCACGCAATCGGTGCTCGTCGTGGAGGACGAGGCCTCCATCGCGTCGTTCGTCGCGCTGTACCTGAAGAACGCCGGCTACGACGTGCGCACGGCGACGAACGGCGCCGACGCGCTCGCCTCCGTTCAGAGCCAGCAGCCGTCGCTGATCGTGCTCGACCTGATGCTGCCCGACATCGACGGGATCGAGATCTGCCGCCGCATCCGCCAGAAATCCGACGTGCCGATCCTGATGCTGACCGCGCGCGACGAGGACGTGGACAAGATCATCGGGCTCGAGGTCGGTGCGGACGACTACATGACGAAGCCGTTCAACCCGCGTGAGCTCGTCGCGCGCGTGAAGTCGATCCTGCGGCGCGCGGCACCCGAGCGGAAGGAGCCCGAAAGCGCCGTGCTGCGCCACGGAGACCTCCGGATCGACTCCGGCCGGCGCGAGGTCAAGGTCGGTGACGAGGAGATCCAGCTCGCGCCGAAGGAGTTCGACCTGCTCTGGGAGCTGCTCGACCACCGCGGTCTCGTCCTGACGCGCGACCAGCTGCTCGAGCGCGTCTGGGGCTACACGTTCGCCGGCGACACCCGCACGGTGGACGTCCACGTGCGGCAGCTGCGCCGCAAGCTCGGCGAGGCGTCGCCGATCGTGACGGTGTGGGGTGTCGGCTACAAGGTCGGCCCCGCGCGGGACGCGGTCAGCGCCTAGCAGTACCTTGTAACGGCCATGCTCGGATCGCTGCGCTTCCGGCTGCCGGCCCTCTTCCTGGTCGGGATCGTCGTGAGCGGGGTGATCGCGGCTGCGATCGCACTGGCGCTCTTCCAGAGCTACGCGCACAAGCAGCTGCTCGTCAAGCTGCGGCGCGAGGCGAACGGCCTCACCGAGCTGTACCAGAAGCAGGCGATCGCCGCGAACGACACCGGCAAACACACGCTCCGCTTCGCCCCACCGCAGCTGGAGCGTGCGACGGGCGACAAGATCTTCTACGTCGGCGCGGACGCCTTTCCGGGCAGCGGTCCGACCGGCCTGCGCCAGCTGCCCCAGGACGCCGTCGACTGGCGCTCGGGCAAAACGCGCACGTTCGAGTTCCGTCCGCCGGGATTCAAACGCACGTACCTCGCAGTGCTGCAGCCGCTGCGCCTCGCACCGGGCAGCGCGCCGTTCGGCGCGCTGGTCGTCGCGACTCCGAAGACGGAGATCGCGAGCGGCCTGCGGCGGCTGCTCGAACGTCTCGGGCTGGCGCTGATCGGCGGCATCCTCGCTGCGGCGGTGCTCGGCTGGTACCTGTCGCGGCGGATCACGCGTCCCGTGCTCGCGTTGTCGGCCGCAACCGATGAGATCTCGCGCGGCCACTACGACGTCGACGTGCCGGAGGTGCGCGGCGGTGGCGAGATCGGCCACCTCGCTCAGCGCTTCCGCGAGATGGCAGCCCGCCTCGGCGACGCCGAACAGCAGGAGCGCAACTTCCTGATGAGCGTGTCGCATGAGCTGCGCACGCCGCTGACTGCGATCCGCGGGCACGTCGACGCGCTCCGCGAGGGGATCGCGGCCGACCCGGCCGTACGCGCGGCGTCGCTGGACATGATCGCGAGCGAGACGACACGGCTCGAGCGGCTCGTCGGCGACGTGCTCGACCTGGCCAAGCTCGAAGCTCACCGGTTCACGCTCCTCTCCGAGGAGGTCGACATGACGCGGCTCTGCGAGCAGGCGTACGCGGCCTTCGGCGAAGAGGCCCGCCGGCGCGACATCGACTACGAGAAGCGCTTCGACGCGAGCCCGACGATCGTGACGGACGGCGATCGCGTCCTGCAGATCATCTCCAACCTGCTCTCGAACGCCTTCCGCTGGACACCGAACGGCGGCAAGGTCGAGCTCGAGCTCGGCGCGTCGAACGGGAGGGTCTCGGTGGCCGTCGACGACAACGGCCCCGGGGTGCCGGCGGCCGAGCGCGAGCGCATCTTCCGTCCGTTCTGGTCACGTGACGACTCTGGCACCGGCCTCGGCCTCGCGATCGCGCACGAGCTCGCCGCCGCACTCGGCGGCCGCATCGAGCTCGAATCCGAGCCGGGGGAGGGCAGCCGGTTCGAGCTCGTCCTGCCGGCGGCGCGGCGCGAGTAACCTCGTCGCCGGATGAGCGTCCCGGCCCCAGTCGTCGACCTCCCGCAGCGCCGGTCGCTGCCGCGTGCGGCCTTCGTCGCGCTTCGCCCGCGCCAGTGGACGAAGAACCTGCTCCTGTTCGCGGGGATCATCTTCGCCGCGAAGCTCGGCGACGTCTCTCGCTGGGGCGAGGCGATCGCCGCGTTCGTCGCCTACTGCGCGGCGTCGAGCGCGAGCTACCTGGTCAACGACGTGCGCGACGCTCCGCACGACCGGCTGCACCCGGTCAAGCGCGCACGCCCGATCGCTCGCGGCGAGCTGTCGCCGCGGCTCGCGGAGGTCCTGGCGGCGTTGCTCATCCTCTGCGCCGTCCTGCTCGTCGCGCCGCTCGGGATCGCCTCGATCCTCTTCCTCTGCACGTTCTTCGCGCTACAGGCCGCGTACACGCTCACGCTCAAGCACGTCGTCCTGCTCGACGTGATGACGATCGGCGGCCTCTTCGTCGTGCGTGCGGCGGCCGGCGCCGCCGCGGTCGAGGTGCGGATCTCGCCGTGGCTTCTCCTCTGCACCGCGCTGCTAGCGCTCTTCCTCGCGCTGGCGAAGCGGCGGGGCGAGCTCGTGCTCGTCGGCGCCGAGGCGACACCTGGCCGCCCGGTGCTCGAGG
>MNJC01000062.1 GCA_001920085.1 Actinobacteria bacterium 13_1_20CM_4_69_9 | reverse complement strand
GCCGCCTTCCTGGCCTGGTAGCGGCGCGCGCCGTAGCTCACCGCCGCGGCCGCGATCAGGGCGAGCGCGAGCCCGCCCAGGACGAGCAACGGCACCGGCACGGAGCTCGCGGTGCTCGGCCCGACCGTCTTGGCGAGCCAGTGGAAGAAGCCTTCGTCGTGCTTGCCGCTCGTCGAGTCGCCGCCGCCCGTCGAGCCGCCGCCGCCACCGTCGCCGGGGACCGGCGTCGACGGCCCCACGTCCCCGTGGTGGTTGCGGTAGACGAGCGCCAACGCTCGGTTCAGGTCGTCGCGCAGCGTCCCGTAGACGAGCTGGTCCTCCGGGATGTCCTTCAGCGCCTCGCGGTAGCAGTGCACCGGGTAGGTGCCGTCGATCCGGCCGTCGTTGTACCAGTCGCGGATCAGCGCGCTCGAGCAGGCGCTCGCGTGCGCGGTCGAGACGCCGAACGTCGCAGCTGCCGCAGCGGCTGTCAGAACGAGGATGACGGGCTTCAGGAATTTGGGCATGCAGAGGACCGCGCTGCGGCTTCGGAGGACTCTAACCTCGATCTTGCCCACCCTGCCGGATGGGAGTGTGGCTTGGATATGGCGCATGTAAACGCTTTGTAAGCGGGGTTCTTCTGCGGTATGGGGCCAGTTTCAATTCGACGTCGGCTGGCGTTTTCGGTACTGGCCGCGCTTCGTCGGAACGGCCTCGGCTGCTTCCAGCAGATTCACCAGCTCATCCAGGGCCCAAACGTGATGGTTTGCGCTCCGACATCGCTAAAGAGCGCTACGTGGCCCGCCGATGCTGGTTGTCGTGGATCCAGCGCTCATCGGGCCGATCATGCTCGTCGTGGTGTTCGCCGCTCTTGCCGCCCCGCCGGCGTTCCTTGCGAAGCGGCGCGGTCGCAGCGTGGTCATCTGGGGCGCGATGGGCGTCCTCGCGCCGCTTCTGAGCATCCTGGTCGTGCTGATGCTCGGGCACAAGAAGACCGCGGACGCGCACTACTAAGAGGCGCGTTCGGGGCAGCCGGCCCTTGGCAACGGCGCGAAAGCCTTACCGGTTCTGGGCTCTGTTAGCCTCGCGCGCAATGCGAGGAGCGTCCGTTCGGGGAGCTCTGGCCCCGGGCGCCGCCGCAGCGCTCTGTTTCGCGGCCCTCTTTCTCAGCGCCGGCTCGAGCCAGTCGCGGCTCTTCTGGATCGGCACCGCGGCGGTGCTCGTCGCCGCGATCGGCTGGGCGCTGCAGCCGCCGACGCTGCCGCGGCCGGCGGCCGTCTTCTTCATCGCCTTCTCGGTCTTCGTGCTGTGGCAGGCGGCGTCGATCGCGTGGTCGATCGAGCCGGCCCGCTCGTGGGACTACGCGAACCGGAGCCTCGTCTACCTCGCGTTCGCCGCGGTCGGCGCGCTCCTCGGCGGGATCGCGCCGAGGCGCCTCGCCTACGCGGCGGCGGCACTGCTCGGGGCGCTCTTCTCGTGGTCGCTGACGGCGAAGGTGATTCCGGGCCTCTATTCCGACTACGGCCGACTTGCCCGGCTGCGCTATCCGCTCGGTTACTGGAACGAGCTCGCGCTCCTTGCCGCCGCGTCGGTGCCGATCGGCCTGTGGCTCGCGCGGCGCTTCCGAATCGCCGGTGGACTGCTGCTCTACGCCGCCCTCGTGGTCGTGGTGCTCACGTACTCGCGCGTGGGGATCGTGCTCGCCATCCTCGTGGCGCTCGTCTACCTCTACCTCGACGAGCGGCGGCTCGAGTCGATCGGCGTGCTCGCGGTCGCGTGGATCGTGGGTGCGTGCGTTGCGGGCGGCGCTCTGCTGCTGCCGGGCGTGAGCGACGACGGCCAGTCGCACAGCGTGCGCGTCCACGACGGCCTGCTGTTCGGCCTCGCGCTCGTCGTCGGAGCAGCAGTCGTCGCGGCCGTGCTGCGCTACGTCGTCACACGCGCCGTGAACGCCACCGTCGTGCGTGTCGTCGCCGTCGTGCTTGCCGCGCTGGTCGTCGCCGCGCTCGTCGCCTCGGTCGTGCGCGCGGGCGGCCCCGGCAGCTGGGCCAGCGATCGTTGGCACGAGTTCTCGAACCCGGTCAGCGCGCAGCTGAGCAATGCGCCGGGCCGTGTCGTCTCGACGAGCTCGAGCAACCGGTGGCGCTGGTGGCAGGAGGCGTGGAACGCGTTCACGGACCACCCGGCGCAGGGCACCGGGGCGGGCACGTTCGGCCTCACCGACCGCATCGAGCGCAACAGCCCGCTCGCCGTCGTCGAGCCGCATTCGACCCCGCTGCAGTTCCTGACCGAGCTCGGTCTCGTCGGCTTTCTGCTGTACGGCGCCGTGCTCGTCGCGATCGCGAGGCGGACGTTCCTGCCGCTCGGGCTCGCGATCGCGGTGTGCGTGCTGCACTCGTTCGTCGACATCGACTGGGACTACATCGCGGTGCAGGGCCCGCTCTTCCTCCTGGTCGGCGCCCTGATCGCGGGCGCGCCGGCCATGCGCCGCGGGTGGCTCGTTCCGGTGGTCGCGGCCGTCTGCGCGCTGGCTGCCGTCTATTCGCTCGCCTCCCCGTGGCTGTCGGAGCAGCGGCTCAACTCGGCGCTCGACGCAGCCGAGCAGAACAACCTGCTCGGGGCGCTCGACCGCGCGAAGTCGGCGCATTCCTTCAATCCGCTCGCGCTCGACCCGCTCTGGTTCGAGGCGGCGCTCACGCTCGACAACGGGCGCGCGTTGCACCTCTATCGCCAGGCGCGCGATCTCGAGCCGAAGAACCCGGAGACCTGGTACCAGCTCGGCTCCTTCGAGCTCCACCAGTTGAAGCAGCCGCGCGCTGCGTACCGCGACCTCAACCACGCCTACACGCTCGACAACTTCCTCTTCGGAAAGGGCAGCACGCCGGGCCGCGACCTCGACGCCGCGCGCTGTCAGATCGACCCGTCTACCTGCCCACGATGAGCACGAGATGCGCGCCGAACAACTGCCTGGGGCGCATCCCGTCGAGCGGGCGCACGATCCGCACGCGGAGGTCGCGCGCGAATCGCCGTCCTTCCGCCGCGTAGCCCGGGCGGAACATCACGAGGGTGTGGGGTGTGATCGTCGGCGCGTTGCCGACGTTGCCGAGCAGGTAGCCGTGCGCTTGCACGCGGTCGGCCGTGGCGTGCGCGGCGCCGGCCATCCCGTTGCCGTTCAGCACCATCACCGAGATCTCGTCGCGCGGGAGGATCTTCTTCGCCGGCGCCGGGGCCGCCGTGCGCTTCGGAGGCGTCGCTGCCGCGGCGCCCGAAGCGGTGAAGTGATGCAGGAGCGGCTTCCCGAACAGGACGATCGCGACGACCGTGAGGAGCATCAGCTCGAAGGCGGCGACCGCGCTGACGGCGATCGTGGCGCGCCGCCAGGGGCGGATCAGATCGTGGGCCTGCTCCATCGCCCGGATGGAGTTCGGGCTGCTGCTGCTGCCTCCTGCTAGCGAGACATGCCCCGGGACAGTCCCGGGACGTGGCTTATGCCGACGTGATCCAGGCCCAGGTCGCGGCGAGCCCCTCGTCGAGCGCGTGCTCCGGCTTCCAGCCGAGCTCGCGTCCCGCGAGCGACGGGTCGAGGACGCTTCGCTGCAGCTCGCCGGGGCGCGGGTCGGCGAACTCGGGCTCGCGCTCGATGCCGGCCGCGCGCTGGATGTGGTCGTAGAGCTCGAGCACCGATGTCTCCGACCCGCTGCCGACGTTGAAGACGCCGCCGTCGTGCCCGGCCGCCGCGAGCGTCGCCGAGACGACGTCGCCGACGAAGACGTAGTCGCGGGTCTGTGTCCCGTTCCCGTAGATGCGCGGCGTCCTCCCGTCGCGGAGGGCGTTCATGAAGATCGCCACGACGCCGGCCTCGCCGTGCGGGTCCTGCCGCGGCCCGTAGACGTTCCCGTAGCGCAGCGCTACGTGGGAGCTGCCGTAAAGGCGGTTGTAGGCGGCGATGTACTCCTCCGCTGCGAGCTTCGACACTCCGTACGGCGCCATCGGCTCGCGCGCGTGGTCTTCCGCTGCCGGGCCGTCGCACTCGCCGTAGATCGCGCCACCGGTGGAGCTGAACACGAGCTTGCCGCCGTGCTCGCGCGCCGCCTCGAGCACACGGATCGTGCCGACGACGTTGACGTCGGCATCGAGATCGGGCCGTTCGACCGAGACGCGCACGTCGATCTGCGCCCCGAGGTGGAAGCAGACGTCGGGCTTGACCTCGCCGAAGAGCGTGGCCGCGTCCGTGCGGATGTCGCCGACGTGCAGCTCCGCGCCGCCCTGTCCGAGGTTCTCGCGCTTGCCGCGCGACAGGTCGTCGAGCACGTGCACCTCGTCGCCGCGCGCGACGAGCGCGTCGACGACGTTCGAGCCGATGAAGCCGGCGCCTCCGGTTACGACCGCCCGCACGCGCCGTATCGTACGGCGTCGGTGTTCCTCAGCTTCGAAGGCGTGGACGGGTCCGGCAAGACCACCCAGGCGAGCCTGCTCGCCGAGGCGCTGCGCGCGGACGGCCGCGAGGTCGTCGCGACGCGCGAGCCCGGGGGGACGCGGCTCGGCGAGGAGGTCCGCGAGCTGCTGCTCGAGGGCGTGGAGATGAGCGCCTGGGCGGAGACGACGCTGTTCGCGGCCGCGCGCGCGGAGCTCGCCGAACGCGTCATCGCCCCGGCGCTCGCGGCGGGGAACGACGTCGTCTGCGACCGCTACATCGACTCCTCGCTCGCCTACCAGGGGATCGCGCGGGGGCTCGGCCTCGAGCGGGTGCTGGAGCTGAACCTGACCGTCACGAACGGGCTGCTGCCGGACCGCACGTTTCTCGTGCTCGTCGATCCCGGCGTCGCCTTCGAGCGCACGAAGCGGTCCGATCGAATCGAGCTCGAGGGGGAGGCGTTCCACCGGGCGGTCGACGAGGCGTACCGTTCCCTCGCAGAGATGTTTCCCGAGCGGATCACGACGGTGGACGGAAACCGCCCGGCCGAGGAGGTGGCGGAGGAGATCCGTGGACGCCTTCGAGAGCTTTCCTGAGCAGGCCGAGGCGAAGCGGCTCCTACGCGCCGCGCTCGCCGAAGCGCCCGCGCACGCGTACCTCTTCCACGGCCCGCCCGGGGTGGGCAAGCGCGCGGCTGCGCTCGCCTTTGCAGCGCAGCTGATCGGCGGGGGCGCCGCGGATCGCGTGGAGCGGCGCGCGCATCCCGACGTGTACGTGCTCGAGCCCGTCGGCGACCAGATCCGTATCGACGACATCCGCGAGCTGCGCCGGGACCTGCACATGCGTCCGTTCGAGGCCGACCGGCGCGTCTACCTCCTGCACGCGGCGGAGACGATGAACGAGGACGCCGCGGACGCGCTGCTCAAGGATCTGGAGGAGCCGCCGTCGTACGCGGTGATCGTCCTCGTCGCGGACGATCTCGGCCCACTGCCGGAGACGATCCGCTCGCGCTGCCAGCTCGTCCCCTTCACACGCCTGTCGGAGCGCGCCGTGCGCGAGGAGATCGCCGCGCGGGCCCCCGGCCTCGAGCCCGCGCAGGTCGCCGCGCTCGCGCGGCTCGCGGCCGGCCGGCTCGACCGGGCTGCACGGCTGCTCGACCCGAAGGCGGCGAAGCGGCGCGACGCGCTGCTCGAGGTCGCGCGCTCCGTCTATGCGAGCCCGGAGTTCGACGCACGGGACGCCGCACAACGCATTCTCGACGGCGCGCGAGAGCGTGCGGCCGACGCGAAGGATGCGGCCGAGCAGGAGGTCGAGCTCCTCGACCTGCCGACGCGCGAAGCCGAGCAACGCGTGCGCCGGGCCGCGCGCGGTGCCGAGCGGGACGAGTTGCTCGCCGCGCTCGAGGAGGTTCGAGGAGTTCAACCTCAGCCCGCCGCTGGCGCTCGAAGCGCTGTTCGTCCGGCTCCGGAAGGAGCTGGGCGCGGTTCCCACCACGGTCTGAGCTCCGGTGCGCAAGATTTCGGGCGAGCCGGCCTCTTGAGGGGGTACCCGACTCCACGAAGGAGAGATGCCCAGTGAAGAAGATCCTCCTCGCGGTGGCGGTCGCCGCTGCCGTCGTATTCCCGACCAGCGCCTTTGCCGGCACGTTCACAGGCGTGGTCGTGGGTAACTCGGGCGGCAACCTTGCCGTCGCTTCCAAGTCAGGCGTGGTGCGCACCGTGCACACCCGCGCCCACGTCCGTCTCGGGACGCGTGTCCGCGTGAACGGGGCCGCCGTCCGCGCCTCGGGCGTCGCGCACCGCGCGCGCGTCCACGGCGTCGTCGTCGGGCGTTCGCACGGTGTGACGTTCCTCGCGGCAGGGCGCAGCCTGCTCGCCGTGCGCGCCCACTCCGGGCGCCGTCTCGCTTCGACGGCCTCCGGCCCGGCCGCCGGGGCGGTCGTCAACTCGACCGTCGCGATCGGCAACGGACAGTTGACGCAGCAGTCCATGCAGGTGGTCGGCTCGTCGGGCTCCGTCACGATCCAGGCGCCTGTGACGGCGGTGGGGGCCGGAACGATCACTGTGACGATCAACGGCCAGTCGCTGACGATCCCGCTGCCGGCAGGGATCCAGTTGCCGGCCTCGCTCGTAGGTCAGTCCGTGACCCTCAATGTCACGTTGTCGGTGTCCGGCGCGACTGCTCAGGCCGAGAACGACGAGCAGGGCGACGACAACGACGATCAGGGCCAGAACGACGACGACCAGGGCGGCGACGACGGCGGGGGAGGCGACGACTAGCCGCAAGCTCTCCTCGAGGCCCGGCCGCCTCGAACGCGAGGCGGCCGGCGCCTACGTCGGCGGTCTCTTCGCCGAGCATGGCCGGATGGTGCTCGGGCTGTGCCGCCTCCTCCTCCGCAACCCTGTCGAGGCGGAGGACGCCGCGCAGCAGGTCTTTCTCTCGGCGCATCAGGCGATCCTCCGGGGGTCGCCGCCCCGTGACGAGGCCGCCTGGGTGGTCGCGATCGCCCGCAACGAGTGCCGCGCACGCATCCGCGCACGCATGCGCGAGCCGCTCGCGCTGCCCGAGCTACCGTCCGACCTGCCGGACCCCCTCGCCGCAGCCATTCGCGCCGCCGACCTGCGGGCGGTCTGGGTCGCGCTCGGCGAGCTCCCGCGCCGGCAGCGCAACGCGCTCGTGCTGCGGGAGCTCGGCGGTCTCTCGTACCACGAGCTCGGCCGTGCGCTCGGCGTCTCGCATTCGGCAGTCGAGTCACTTCTCTTTCGCGCGCGCGAGCGGGTGCGTGCCCTCGTCGCCGGCTCGAACGCAGCGTCACTAGGCGTCGCGCTGCGCGAGGTCATTGCGCGTGTGTTCCCGGATCAATCGGCGATCGCCTGGAAGGTCGCGGGCGCCGCCGTGGGCGTCGGCGTCGTCGCGACCGGTGCCGGCGGGTTGCACCCACACGCCGTTGCGCGACCGCACGCCGTCAGTGCGGCCGTCGTGCCGCAGTTCCATCCCGCCGTCGCCCCCCGGGTGGTTCGAACGCACGTGATCGCGCGCGCGGAAGTTGCGCGCGCGGAAGCAGCGGCTGTGCCGGTCGTCCGCAGTGCGCCGGCCCCGGCTCCGGAGCGGCGCGAGCGCGTCCGGTCGACGCGACAGGCCGAGCCGGCGGTGCCGCACGCCGAGCCGGCAGATCACCCCGAACCGGAGGGCGTGACCGCGTCCGAGACGCAGCCGGCGGAACCGGCGCAGCTCGACCAGCTCGACAGGGAGACCGACTCGGGCTCGGGCCCCGATGAATCGGGCGATTCCGGCCATGCGTCGGACGACGGCTCCGACCACCGCGGGCCCGATTAGACAGACCCTCGTTCAAGGGTTCTAGCCGCGGCCGGGGGCCGCCGACATTCGCACTACGTGCGTACCGCAGACGCGCGTACCCGCAGGTCGTCCAGGAGGACCGGTGGCCGCAGTCCCGTCCATAGGCCGAGCAAGCCGTGTCGAGCGTCACGACGCTCCCGGCGCCGCTGCGGCCGGCGATCTCTACGAGCGCTACTCCGCGCAGATCTACGGGTTCTGCCTCCACCAGCTGCGGTCGCGCGAGGAGGCCGAGGACGCCGTCCAGACGACGTTCATGAACGCATTCCGCGGACTGCAGCGCGGGGTCGTCCCGGAGCTCGAGTCCGCCTGGCTCTTCAAGATTGCGCACAACGTGTGCCTGTCGCGCCGACGTTCGTCGTGGCGGCGCGGGCGCGTCGAGGCGCCGAACAACTTCGAGGTGCTGCAGGAGATCGTGCCCGGCCGCGAGCAGGTCACGGACGAGCTGATCCGAGTGCAGGACGTCCTCGAGGACATGCCGGAGAATCAGCGGCGAGCGATCCTGCTGCGCGAGTGGCAGGGCCTCACCTACCGCGAGATCTCCACCGAGTTGGGTCTCTCACAGGCCGCCGTAGAGACCCTGATCTTCCGCGCTCGCCGCGCTTTGGCTCAGGGCCTGGAGCAGGACGCGGACACGTGGAAGAAGCGGCTGCGCCGTGGCGCTGACGTGGGCGGCGTAATCGCTTGCGTGAAGACGCTCATCGGCGGCGGCGGCGCGGCCGCTATCAAGATCGGGACGACGACGGCGCTCGTGGCCACCGCGGCAGTTGCCGCGGCCACGACGCCGACAGCGCCGAAGCATGCGAGCGCGCAACGCGCGCACGCGGCCAAGGTCGCGAAGCCGGCTACGGCAAAGCTGACAGCAGCGCCGCGGACCGCATCGTCGTCC
>MNJC01000031.1 GCA_001920085.1 Actinobacteria bacterium 13_1_20CM_4_69_9 | reverse complement strand
CCGTCGGCGGAGCTGCTGGACGTCGGCTGTGAGGACGGCGCGTGGACCGAGCTGCTGCGCCGCCGCATCGACATCGCGCCGGGCCACGTGCACGGCCTCGAGATCGTCGAGGCGGAGGCGCGTCGCGCACGCGCTCGCGGCTTCGACGTTCGCACGGCCGACATCAACGATCGCTGGCCGTTCGACAACGCGTCGATCGACGTCGTGCATGCGAACCAGGTGATCGAGCACGTTCAGCGGCTCGACCACTTCGTCGCCGAGACCAAGCGCCTCCTGAGGAAGGGAGGTCTCGCGATCGTGTGCACCGAGAACCTCGCGAGCTGGCACAACGTCGCGGCGCTGCTGCTCGGCTACCAGCCGTTCTCGGCCACGAATGTCTCGAGCCTCCGGCCGATCGGGAACCCGTTCGCGCTGCACGCAGGCGAGCCGGTCCAGGAGGAGTCGCTCCAGCACGTCCACGTCATCACCCTCCGCGCGCTACGAGACATCTTCCTCGCCCACGGCTTTGCGCTCGAAGCCGACTGGGGGTCCGGATACCACCCGCTCGGCGGGCGCGTCGCGGCGCGGCTGGCGAGATTCGATCCGAACCACGCGCATTTCGTCGCGGTCGTCGCACGCCGCCCCTAGGATCGCCCGGATGCAGGCTCGGCCGCTGCTGACGGTCATCGTCCCCGTCTACAACCGCGGCGACGAGATCGTCGGCAACGTCGAGGAGATCCGGCGGCTCGTCGTTGCGCGCGTCCCCGCGGAGGACGTCGAGCTCATCGTCGTCTCGGACGGCTCGCTCGACGACACCGCCGAGCGGCTGCTCGCCGCGCGCGGCCCGGGGACGCGGGTCATCCACTACGACCGCAACCTCGGCAAGGGGTACGCCGTCAAGGTCGGCGCGCTCGCCGCTCACGGCGAGTGGGTAGCGCTCGTCGACGCCGATCTCGATCTGGATCCATCGTCGATCCCGGAGTTCCTCGAGGTGGCGCAACGCGACCAGCTCGACTTCGCGATCGGCTCGAAGCGCCACCCGGGATCGATCGTCCACTATCCCCGCTCGCGCCGGATCGCGAGCTGGTGGTACCAGCAGCTGAACCGGCTGCTCTTCCGGCTCGACGTCCACGACACCCAGGTCGGGTTGAAGGTCTTCAGCCGCAGGATCGTGGACGACGTCGTGCCGCTGCTGCTCGTCAAGCGCTTCGCGTTCGACCTCGAGCTGCTCGCCGTCGCGGGCGCACTCGGCTATACGCGCGTGCGCGAATTGCCGGTGCGGCTGGAGTACCGGTTCAGCGGCTCCCAGCTTCGGTCGCGCGCCGTCGCCCGCGCGCTCGTCGACACGGCGGCGATCTTCTATCGCCTGCGTGTGCTCCACACGTATCAGCGCAAGCGGCAGCTGCTGCGGACCGCATCGGCCGTGCTGCCGGACCTGCAGCCGGTCGTCTCGCTCGTCGGCGCCCGCGAGGCTGCGACGCTGCTCGACTACCCACGCCTCGAGCCGGCCGAGAGCGCCCCGGCCGCACAGGGAGAGCTGGTCGCGATCCTCGCCGATCGCGCCCGCCCGGCCGGGAACTGGGTGACCGCCGCCGTCCCGTACTTCGCCGACGACAGCGTCGCGGCGGTGGTCGTGCCGACGCTCACTCCGCCGCGCGCCCTCCTGCGCGAGCGCGCGGCAGCTGCGGTCCTCGAGTCGCGCCTGGGAGGCGGCTCGCGCCGTTCGCGCTACTTTCCGGGCAACGTGCGCATCGTCTCCGACCAGCCGGCCGACACGGTGATCGCACGGCGCGCAGACGTGCTCGACGCGGACAACGCCGGCGTCGGTGACGACGAGCTCGTCGCCTGGCTCGCGGCGCGCGGGCGGCGCACGGTCTACACGCCCGATGCGTCGGTCGCCGCGGCTCCGCCGGCGCTGATGCGTCCGCACCTCGCGGCGACGTATGCGCACGCCAGGCTGCGCGGGACCGCTGCTCGTAGGACGACGGGCTCGAGCGTCAGCGCGGCGACGGCACTGTCGCTCGCGCCCGCTGCCGTCGCGGTGTGCGGGATCGTGCTCCTCGCGGCCGGCTTCTTCACCGTCGGCGTCGCGCTCGTCGCCGCGTACGCCGCCGCCGTGCTCGTGACGACGTCGCTGGCGGCCTTGCGCTTTCGCTCGCTGCTCGTCGGGTTGCTCGCCGTGCCCGCATTCGTGGCGACGCACGCGGCGTACGTCGCCGGGTTCCTTCGCGGCTTCGTGCGTCCGAGATGAACCCGGAGCTCAGCGTCGTCCTGCCGGCGTACAACGAGGCCGCCGAGATCGGGCGCACCGTCGACGCGCTGGTGGAAGCCGTTCGACGCAGCGGTCTCGTAGCGGAGGTCATCCTCGTCGACGACGGCTCGACCGACGACACCGTCGCGGTCGCCGAGCAGCGCGCCGCGGGGCGCCTGCCGCTGCGCGTCTTGCGGCAGCCGAACTCCGGCCGTCTCGAGGCACGGCGAGCCGGTCTGGAGGCGGCCGACGCGGACCTGGCGCTGCTGCTCGACGCGCGCGTGACGCTCGCACCGGACGCTCTCCGCTTCGTCGCGGGGCGTGTCGGGGACGGCGATGACGTCTGGACGGGGCACGTCGACGTGGCCGCGGGCGGGAACCCGTTCGCGCTGTTCTGGAAGCTCCTCGCGGAGCTCGCCTGGGAGGAGTACTTCGCCGATCCGCGCACGACGCGCTTCGGAGCGGCCGACTTCGACCACTTCCCGAAGGGCGCCGGGTGCTTCGTCGCGCCGCGCCAGCTGCTGCTCGACGCGTTCGCCGCGTTCCACAGCTACTACGCCGAGCAGCGCTTCTCGAACGACGACACGCCGGTGTTGCGCTGGGTCGCGGAGCGGCGCGGCATAGGCGTCTCGCCCCAGTTCTCCGGCGTGTATGTGCCGCGCACGCGCCTGGCGACCTTTTTGCGTCACTCCTTTCGACGCGGAACTGTTTTCCTCGACGGCCACGGGCGCCGCGAATCCCGCTTCTTCTGGGCGGCAGTCGCCTTCTATCCGGCGAGCGCGCTCCTCGTCGCCGCGGCGCTGCGGCGTCCCGCCGTGCTTCCGGCTGCAACCGCGGCCGTCAGCGCGGCGGCGGCTGCTCTGGGCGTGCGGCGCCACCGCTCGGCCGCGGAGATCGCGTCACTCGCCGCGCTCGCGCCGCTGTACGCCGCCGCGCACGGCGCGGGCATGTGGCGCGGCCTCGGGCTGGCTGTCCGCGAGCACCTGCGCGAGTCGCCGCTCGACGAGCTCGGCGACGTCCGGCCACGGGACGGTTGAGATCCTCGGCTCGAGCTCGAGCGTCCCGGCGAAGAACCGACGCAGGGTTTCGGTGAGCGCTTCGACTGTCGGCTCGACGAGCGCGCCGCCGGACGCCGGCACCGCGTCGGTCAATCCGGGCACGGCATAGCCGATGGCGGGCGTGCCGCACGCGGCCGCCTCGCTGACGTTCAGGCCCCACCCTTCGCGCACCGACGTCGCGACGAGGACGTGCGCGCGTGCGAGGCGGTCGAGGACCTCCTCGCGCCCGAGGCGGCCGAGGAACGAGACCTGCGGCGGAGCGGAGGCGCGCAGCCGCTCGAGCAGCGGGCCTTCGCCGATCACCCACAGGCGCGCCTCGGGGATGTCGCGGGCGAGGACCTGAAAGGCGGCGACAGCCTCCGCCGGCCGCTTCATCGCGACCAGACGCCCGAGAAAGACCACCGTCGGCGTCGCCTCTTTCGCCACGACAGGGACGGGATGGGGCGTATGGCCCTCGGGCAGGATCGTCACATCGCGCCAGCCGTGGTAGCGCTCGAGCGACTCGGCGCTGCTCTGCGAAACCGTCAGGGCCGGGACGGACCGATACGAACGGAGCCAGAGGGGCTCGAGCACGTAGCGCCCGACCACCGAGACCGGAAACGGCAGCTCGTACGACCAGATCTCGCGCGCGAGCTGGTGGATCAGTGCCACGACCGGCGTGTCGCGAACCCAGCGCGGTGTCAGGAACGGGCGCGTGTTGATCTCGTCGACGACGACGTCGAAGCCGGCGCCTTCCTGTTCGGCCCAGAAGCGCCGCGCCGCGCGGTACACGCCGGTCCTGCTGCCGCGCCGAACGACCTGAACCCCCTCGACGAGCTCGCGCTCGGGGCTGCCCGCGACCGCCGCTGCGAACAAGGTCACCTGGTGGCCACGCCGGACGAGCGCGCGCGCCACCTCTTCGGTGAAGACCTCCGCGCCTCCGGCTGCGGAGTGCGCGAGATCCTTCCAGTTGAAGATCAGGACGCGCATCGTCCCCGCAGGATCGCGTCCAGCTCGAGCTCGGCGACGCGGCCGACGTCGTACCGTTCGGCCGTCGTCCGTCCGGCACGGGCGAGCTCCTCCGCGTAAGGCGGGTCGGTCAGGACGCGCACCGCGAGCTCGGCAAGGCCGTCCACGTCGCCGGGTCCGGCGGCGAGATAGGCGCTCCCGAAGACCTCGTCGAGCACCGGGTGGCGGTACGCGACGACGGGTACGCCGCTGGCGAGCGCCTCGCAGACGGCGATGCCCCAACCCTCCTCGTAGCTCGGGGCGAGCAGCACGCGGCTCCGGGCGAGAGCCCGCCGCTTGTCGGCCTCGGACACGAAGCCGAGCCACTCGACGGCGTCGCCGACGCCGATCCGCTCCGCGAGGGCCGAGGCCGGGCCGCGCTCCGGCCCGGTTCCGACGACCACGAGCTGCGCGTCCGGGACCCGGCGCCGGACACGCGCCAGCGCCTCGACGGCGTCCGCGAGCCCCTTGGTGCGTGCCAGCCGTGCAAGGAAGAGGCAGCGCGGCGGCAGCTCCGCGGGCCTCGCCGGCGTGAAGGAGCTCACGTCGACGCCGATCGTCGTCGCCACCGGCTCGACGCCGCGCGCCCGCAGCGCCGAGGACGTCGGCTCGTTCGACGCGAACACGACGCGTGCGCTTCGTCGCAGCAGTGCCAGCCCGGCTCGTTCGTCGGCCTTGCTCCAGATCGTTCGCACGCTTCGGCCGGGTCGCTCGCCGACGAGGTGGTACACGTAGGCGACGCCGAAGGCGCCGCGGCGGACGAGCGCGGCGACTGCCGCAGCGTCCGGCAGGAAGTGGCTGGCTGCGACGACGACGTCCTGGGCCGGCGCTCTGCGCACGGCCACGGCGGCGGCACGTCTCACGTACTCGGCCGCAAGCCACGCGCCCGCGGCTGCGCGCCGTTCTCCGACCGCACCGAGCGGGTGCAACGGCACGTCGCCGAGAAACTCGCGGAGCGTGGGTTCGAGCTCCGGCGGTGCGAGGACCGCGAGCTCGACGTGGTCGCGCCAGCGCGCGGCGACGTCGAGCAGATGCCGGTCGCCGCCGGAGAGGCCGCTCGACCAGGCGAGGAACGTCAGCAGGAAACGAGGCTTTGCGCTCAGAAGCCCGGATCGGGTGAGATCGGCTGAGCCTGCAAGACCGGCGTCCCCGTCGCGGGCTCGGCGTGCGGCAACGAGACGAAGATCGCGTCGGCCTCCGACGTCGGCGCCGGGTCCGTCTTGACGAGGAGCTGCGATCGCCCTCGCGGCACCTGGACGAGCACGGACACGGTCGACGGCCCCTGCAGCGGGAACTGCTGCTCGTGGCCCGAGCCGTCGTCGAGGCGGAGCACCCGCTCGCTTCCGGCCGGGGGGCTTGCCTGGAAGGTCAAGTTCACGAGCCCGGGCGACTTGGCGGCGAGGCCGATGGCTCAGGCGCCGTCGGGAAAACGGCCGACGAGCTTGTAGCGCCGGTCGCCTGCGAGATTGCCCGGCAGGACCTCGGCGTCGACGTGCGCCCCGGGATTGATCCCGACGGCGGTCACGCCGAGGAGCGAGAGCGCCTCTGCCGTCCCCGGCTGCGCGGGGTCGAGCAGCATCATCCGCGCGGTGTCCGCAGCCGACCCCGGCGGCGCGCCGTTGACGAGGCGTCGGCCGTGAACGCGCTGCCAGAGGCGAAAGACGTCGGAGTACCCGAGCGGATACTCGGCGAGGACGCCCGGCGGCGTCTTCTTCACCGCCTCGAACTCGGCGGGCGCGGGCGTCGAGCGGAAGCGGGGTTTAGCCGGATGAAGGGAGAGCTCGAGGAACGACACGACCATCGCCAGCAGCACCGCGGCCGCGGCGAGCGCGACGCTACGGCGTGCCAGCGCCCGCCAGACGACCTGCAGTCCGAGCGCCGCCAACGGAGCGAGCGCGGTGATCAACAGGAAGTCCCACCGTGAGAGCACCCGGAAGGCGGGAACGAATGCGTACAGAAGACGTGCGGGCATCGGGATGCCGAGCAGGGGGCTCGGCAACGCGAACAGGAGGCCGGCTACGAACGCCGCGACCAGCCCGGCCGTCGCGAGCCTCCGGCGCTCGCCGATCTCCGGCCACCGGCGCCAGCAGTAGACGAGCCAGACGACCGCAAGCGCGATCGTCAGCCAGCCGAGGTAGTTGATGACCTCGGCGCGGGTCGCGCCATGCTGGTGCGCGCTCCAGAACGACTCGAGCCGGTCGCCGAGGACGATGTTCCCCGACGGCGGGACGAGCAGGTCGGCCGGGCGGATTCCGAAGACCCGCAGGTCGCCGACCGCACGGTTGAGCCCGGCGCCTGCGTTCGTGTTCGACGCGACCGCGACAGTTCCGAGGACTCCGGCAGCAATGACGGCGACGATCGTCGCGCCGATCAGGAGCCGGACGCCGCGGCGGCGCTCGACGACGACGACGCCGATTGCGAACGCGATCGTCGACACGGCGGCCATCGGCCCGAAGTAGCCGGACATCAGCCAGCAGGCGAGATTCGCGACGCCGACGAGGGCGATGCGCAGCCACGTCGGCCTTTGCGCGGCTGCGAGCAGCGCCACGAACAGCAGTGCGAGGACCTCGACGTGCAGGAGCGAGGCGTGCTCCTCGTGCGCGAAGTGAAACGGGAAGACGATGAGGACGAGCGCGGCCCAGGCGGCGACGAGGGCCGTGCAGCCGAGCATCCGCACGAGGAGGTACATCGCCAGTCCGGAGAGCGCGAAGCCGGCAAGCGTCGTGAGGTTGTACGCAGCGACCTCTCCGATGAGGTGGGAGAGCAGGTACGTCGGGTAGTAGGCGAGGAAGACCTGCGTGTTGTAGGCGTTGGTCTGGTCCCACCCGAACGGCGCGCCCGAATAGGTGTGATGCGTCAGGCCGAGCACGTGATAGCCGCCTTCGTGCCGCTGCTCCCAGAAGCCGGCGACCGTCGCGGTGGCGTCGGAGCCGAGATTGCCCAGGATCGTCGAGCCCATGTGCGCGACCACGGGCCAGAAGAGGATGCACACGAACACGACCGTCCCGAGCGTTGCCAGCGCGGCCTCCGGGAGCACGGCCCGCACCCGTCCGGTGGCACCTCGTGCATGCCGTGCTCCGGCGCGAAGCGCGGGCACGCTCGACTCGACGAAGAGCTCGTGCGCGGCGAGTAGCGCAACGCCGACCACGACATTCGTCCACGCGACGGCCGTGAGGCTCGACGGGATCGTGGCGAGCGCGGCCACCTGCGCCACGACGCCCGCGCCGACGATCCACGCGTAGCGGGCTTCGCCGCGAGAGAGGTGGTAGGCGACGAGCACATTGGCGAGCGAGAAGAGGCCGATCGCGACAGACAGGGGAGCGACGACGTCGCCGGCCGCGGAGAAGTCGGGCCCGAACGTCAGCGCGACGAGGCCCGGGCCCGTCGCCGCGTAGAAGAGCGCGAGCGCCCCGCAGAAGCCCGCCGTCGCGAGCAGCGATCGCCCGAGGATGTCCTCGGTCTCCTCGCCGCGGGCCTGCCGTGCCGCGGTACGCGGGAACAGCACCGCGAGGATCGCCGTGGGGAGGAAGAACCCGACGCGCGCGAACGCGGACGCCGCCCCGTAGGCGCCGGCGTCGCTGCCCGAGAAGCGGGCTTTGACGACCAGGATGTCCACGTGCGTCAGGAGCGCGATCCCGACCAGGCCGATCGCGACCGGTGCGAGGTAGCGCAGGAAGGTGACGAGCTCGCTGCGTGGGAGTGGGGCTGCGCCGCGGAGCGGCTCTCGGATCAGCGCATAGGCGACTGCCGTCACCGCGACCGCGCCGGCAAGCGTCGCGAACGTCGCGCCGCTCAGGCGCGCTCCGGCGGCCGCGAGCAGCCCGAGAAAGACCAGCCGCACCACCCACGGAAGCACGTACAGCCCCGCGATGGCCGTGAAGCGCTGCTCCCCTTGCAGGACGCCCATCGCGACCGGAAGCACCAGCGCGGTCGACAGCGTCAGAACGGTGAAGACGACCGGAGTCAGCGAGTCGATCTTCAGCAGGCGCGACAGTGGCTCGGCCAGGACGAGCCCGACCACCACGAGCGGCACCGTCGCGAGAGCGGCGGCGCGCAGCGTGCCGCGTGCGAGCCGCGCCGCCTCCGCCGACTCGCCCGATGCGAGCCG
>MNJC01000110.1 GCA_001920085.1 Actinobacteria bacterium 13_1_20CM_4_69_9 | reverse complement strand
CGGCGGCGCGTGGTGGTGCGCCGGCGCGTCGTGCCGCCGGTCGACTTGCGGGTTGTGCTGCTGCGCCCGCGGGCCGAGGTGCTCCGGGTGCCCGTGCCGGTCGAGCGTGCGCGCGTCGAGGCGGTGCGGCGCGTGCCCGTGGTGCGGCGCGTGCCGGTCGTCGAGCGTGCGCGCGTGCCGGTGGTGCGGCGCGTACCGGTGGTGCGGCGCGTGCCGGTGCCAGTCGTCGAGCGTGCGCGTGTGCCGGTGGCGCGGCGCGTGCCCGTGGTGCGGCGCGTGCCGGTGCCGGTCGTCGAGCGTGCGCGCGTGCCGGTGGCGCGGCGCGTGCCCGTGGTGCGGCGCGTGCCGGTCGAGCGGGTGCTCGTCGAGCGAGACCGCGTCGTGCCCGTTGCCCGCCGGCGTGCCGTCGTGCGGCCGCCCTTCGCGGCTGCCGCGCGGGACGGTGCCCGGCGCGTGGTGCTGCGCGTGCCGGTCGAGCGCGAGCTGGCGCTGGTTGAGCGACGGCGGGTGCCGCCGGTCGAACGTGAGCGCGAAGTCGTGCTACGCGAGCGCGAGCTCGACGCCCGCCCTGTCCCCGTCGAGCGGGACCGGCTGGTAGTCGAGCGCTTGGTAGTCGAGCGCTTGCGTCCATTGCTCGCTGCCGCGCGCACGCGCGAGATGCCCTCGGCCTGCTGCTGAGACTGCTCTTCCTGCTGCGGGAGGACCGGGGTCTCTTCCGGGCCCTCCATCGGCGAGGGGATCTCGCCGAACGTTCCTCCTTCGAAGCTCGACATATGCCCTCCTATTGGGAGATTTCCTGTACCAACTGACCCGTTTCCTTGTCGTCGCCCTCGCGCGCAACATCTGCTTGTGCGACGACGCCGACGAGCCGGCCGTCTTCTTCGACCACGGGAAGACGGCGCACTTGGTGCTTGGCCATGATTCGCAGCGCCTCTTCGAGATCCTGCTGCGGATCGACCGTGACAACCTGCTTGGAAGCAACTTCGCGAACCGTCACTCGTTCGGGATCCTTTCCTTCCGCGACGACGCGAACTGCGATGTCGCGGTCAGTCAACATCCCGACGAGCTTGTCGCTTTCGACAATCGGTGCAACACCAACGTCCTCGTCCCGCATCATCTTCGCCGCGTACGCAACGGACTTGTCGGCGTCGATGGTGCAGGGATCGGAGGTCATGACGTCTTTGATGCTCTGACCCATAACTCCTCCCTCGGAATTCGAACCGCACGTTGCGTACCCCGCGCGATTCCCGACCAAACGGTGAAAATACAACACGTGTCGTACGCAGAACGCATTCGCGCGCTTGCATTGTCGTTTCCGGAGACGTACGAGGACTGGCCGTGGGGCAATCCGGTTTTCAAGGTTGGCGACAACAAGATGTTCGCGTTGATGTCAGACGGTGAAACTTCGGTATCGCTGACGGTGAAACTCACCCCTGAAGAGAGGGAAATTGCGCTGCACATGCCCAATGTTGATGTCGCGCGCTACGTCGGGCGTTATGGATGGATCACGACGCAGGTGACCGACGAGGAGTCGCTCGAAAACGCACTGGAATGGTTGCGCGAGAGCTATTGGCTCAAAGCGCCGGCACGCTTGCGATCGGCTGTCGAAGAGACTTGACAACTTTCGCGAAGCGCGTTCACGACGTACACTTTCGTCCGTGAAGACTGCGCGACCTCCCAGTTAGACACGTGTCTTCCGCCGGGGCGGGGCTCCCGGCGTCGTCGCCGTCCTGCTCGCGATCGAGCTCCTCGACGAGCTCGTCTTCGGCACGCTCGGCGCGGCGTGGCCGCTCGTACGTGACGACCTCGGGCTGACGTATGCGGAGATCGGGCTCGCGCTCGCCGTGCCCGCGTTCGTCGGTAGTGCACTCGCTCCGCTGATCGGCGTGCTCGGCGACACCGGTCGCCGGCGCCTCGTGATGGTGGCCGGCGGTGCCGCTTTCGCCGTGTCGGTCGCATTGACGTCGGCGGCGGCCGGCCTCTGGATGCTGATCGCGGCGCTCGTCCTCGGCAATCCTGCGAGCGGCGCGTTCGTCAGCCTCTCGCAGGCGACGCTGATGGATCTCGCGCCGGCGCACCGCGAGCGCAACATGGCCCGCTGGACGCTCGTCGGCTCGTTCGGGTACGTCGGGGGACCCTTGCTGCTCGCAGCGGCGTTGTGGCTCGGCGCCGGTTGGCGTGCCGCGCTCGCGGTGCTCGCCGTCGCGGTTGCGCTCGCGGCGGTTGCGTCCGGGTGCAGGCTGCCCGCTTCGCCGTCGGCGACTGACATGTCGCGTGCCTGGCACCACACGTTTGCAGTGCTGCGACGGCGCGAGGTGCTCCGATGGCTGGCGCTGCTCGAGGCCGCCGATCTCCTGCTCGACATCTTCCACGGCTACCTCGCCCTGTACTTCGTCGACGTCGCGAACACGAACGCGGGAGTCGCGGCGCTCGCGGTCGCCGTGTGGACGGGCGCGGGACTGATCGGCGACTGGGCGCTGCTCTGGTTGCTGCGGCGCGTCTCCGGACGCCGCTACCTGCGCGCCAGCGCCGTGGCCGCGCTCGCCGCCTACCCGGCGTTCCTGCTCGTCCCCGGCTACGTGGGGAAGCTCGCGCTCGCGGCGCTGCTCGGTTTGCTCAACTCCGGCTGGTACGCGATCCCGAAGGCCGGTCTCTACGAGTCGCTGCCGGGACGCAGCGGCGCGGCGGTTGCCGTCGGCGGAGTCGCCGGCTTCGTCGGCGCGGCGGTTCCGCTCGCGCTGGGCATCGCCGCCGGAGCCTTCGGTCTCGCGCCCACGATGTGGGCGCTGCTGCTCGCGCCCGTGGTGCTACTGGTGCTCGTCCCGAGGCGTTAGTCCGCTTCGGGAACGTCGTCCGCGTCGGTGTCCTTCTCGGGATCGGGGACAGGCGACTCGTCGAGCTCGTCGTTGCGGTCGTCTTCGCGGGGTTGTTCCATATCCTGGTTGCTCATGAAGGTTGTCCTTCCCGACCAGTCCGAACTCTGACGCCCCGCGACGCGGCCGCCCCCGATGCGCTGGCGGTGCTGCGCCACTCCTCGGCGCATCTGCTCGCCGAGGCGGTCCGCCGCCTCTACCCGGGCGTCAAGATCGCGATCGGTCCGTCGATCGAGAACGGCTTCTACTACGACTTCGAGTTCCCGGAGCCCATCCGCGACGAGGACCTGCCCCGAATCGAGGAGGAGATCCGGCGCGAGCTCGACGAGGGCAGGCAGTGGACGCGCGAGGAGGTGTCCGCCGAGGAAGCGCGCGAGCGGTTCGAGGCGGAGAACGAGCCCTACAAGGTCGAGCTCGTCGGCACCGCAGAGGGACCCATCTCCTTCTACACGCAGGGCGACTTCACCGACCTTTGCCGCGGCCCCCACCTGCAGGACTCGCGCCCGATCAAGGCGATCAAGCTGACGGGGCTCGCCGGTGCGTACTGGCGCGGCGACGAGAAGAACACCCAACTGACTCGGATCTATGGCACGGCCTTCTACTCGCAGGCCGACCTCGACGCGTACCTCGAACGGATCGAGGAGGCGAAGCGCCGCGATCATCGGAGGCTGGGACAGCAACTCGATCTCTTCCACTTCGACGAGCATTCACCGGGCTCGCCGTTCTGGCATCCGAAGGGCATGGTGATCTGGAACCAGCTCGAGGACCTACGCCGCCGGGAGAACGTCGCGCGCGGCTACAACGAAGTGCGGACGCCGCTGATCTACGACAAGGCGCTCTGGGTCACCTCGGGCCACTGGGAGAAGTTTCGGGAGAACATGTTCCTGATCCCGATCGACGACGAGCACGTGTATGGGATCAAGCCGATGAATTGCCCGGGACACATGCTGCTCTACGGGAGCGCTCTACGCAGCTACCGCGACCTTCCGCTGCGCTACGCGGAGGCGGCCCCGCTGCATCGCAACGAGCTGGCCGGGGCGCTCCACGGGCTGACGCGCGTGCGCTACGTGACGCAGGATGACGCCCACATCTTCTGCACGCGGGATCAGATCGCCGCGGAGCTGGACGGATGTGTCGCGTACCTGCGCTACCTGTACGGCCTCTTCGGGCTCGAGGCGCGCGCGGAGTTCTCGACTCGCCCGGACGACAAGCTCGGCACCGACGAGGAGTGGGACTTCTCCGAGGGCGAGCTCGCGGCGGCGCTCGAGCGGAACACGATTCCCTACGAGGTCGGTGAGGGGGAGGGCTCCTTCTACGGGCCGAAGATCGATCTGCACGTGACGGACGTGCTCGGCCGCTCCTGGCAGCTCGGAACGATCCAGCTCGACCGGCAGATGCCGGCCCGTTTTGGCCTGACGTACGTGGGCGCGGACAATGCCGAGCATCCCGTCTTCGTCATCCACCGCGCGCTCTACGGCTCCTTCGAGCGCTTCATCGCCATCCTGATCGAGCACTACGCCGGCGCGTTCCCCGTATGGCTCGCCCCCGTCCAGTTGCGCGTGATCCCCGTCGGGCAGGATCACCGGGAGGCGGTCCACGCGCTGAAGGAGAAGCTGGAGGGTCTCCGCGTGGACCTCGACGAGCGCGACGAGACGGTCGGGAAGCGGATCCGCGACGCCGAGGTGGAGAAGATCCCCTACGTCGTCGTGTACGGCGACAAGGAGTCGGACGACTCCCTCGCCGTCCGCAAGCGCGGCGGCGAGCAAATCACCCTCTCCCTCGAGGCCCTTCGTGCCGAGATCTCCGAGGTTGTCTCGATCAGCTGACGCGCGTTGCGGTTCAGGGAACCGAGGGTGCTACCCTCTAGGCCTGCAAGTAGGAGCGCCCATGTTCCTCACCTCGCGAGCTTGAGCTCAGCGGGGTTCAACCGAGTCGCAAGGACGAGGATTCCTGGGCCGCTGCTTGCAGCGGTTTTTGTGTTCTACAGAAAGGATTCAGACGAGTTTGGTGAGAGCATTTGAGGCCTAGGCGCACTGTCGAGCCGCCGTCGAGGCCAGTCCCGCAGGCGAGGATCAACGACTACATCCGCGCTTCCCAGGTCCGGCTGATCGACGAAGACGGCGCGCAGCTCGGCATCAAGCCGACGCGCGAGGCGATGCAGTACGCCTTCGACAAGGGCCTCGACCTCGTCGAGGTCGCGTCCCAGGCGGATCCGCCCGTCGCCCGGGTGATGGACTACGGGAAGTACCGCTACGAGCAGGAGCAGAAAGCAAAGCTCGCGCGGAAGCACCAGACCCAGATCAACATCAAGGAGATCAAGCTCAGGCCGAAGATCGGAGTCCACGACTACAACACCAAGAAGTGACACGTCGAGCGCTTCCTGAACCAGCGCGCCAAGGTGAAGGTGACGATCATGTTCAGGGGCCGGGAGACGACTCACCCCGAGCGCGGTCGCGACCTGCTGATGCGGCTGGCGGAAGACGTCAGCGAGATCGGTCAGATCGAGTCGCAGCCGCTCCTCGACGGTCGCAACATGGTGATGGTTCTGGCACCGACGAAGAACGCCGGGATGAAGAGGGAAGATGCCGAAGACGAAAACATCGAGCAGCGCCAAGAAGCGGTTTAAGGTCACCGCCGGCGGCAAGCTGCTGCGCCGCCACGCGATGAAGAGCCACAACTTGACGAAGAAGACCTCCAAGCGGAAGCGCGGCTTCCGCAAGGACCACGAGGTGGCCGGCGTCGACACCGCCGCCGTCCGCGGGATGCTCGGCAAGCGGGGGCGACGCTAGATGCCGCGCGTGAAGCGCTCCGTCGCCGCGCGCAAGAAGCGGCGCAAGGTCCTCGGCCAGGCGAAGGGCTACTGGGGGCTGAAGAAGTCCTCCTACCGTTATGCGAAGGAGCAGGTCGATCACTCGCTCACCTACGCGTACCGCGACCGCAAGAACAAGAAGCGCACGTTCAGCCGGCTCTGGATCATGCGCATCAACGCGGGCGCGCGGGCGAACGGGCTCTCGTACAACCAGTTCATCGCGGGGCTGAAGAAGGCGGAGATCGAGCTCGACCGCAAGGTCCTGGCGGATCTCGCTGTCGAGGATCCGCAGGCGTTCGGTCAGATCGCCGAGCGGGCGAAGTCAGCGCTCAGCAGCTGACCTGATCACCTCTCGCGACAACGAGAAGCTCAAGCTCGTCCGCAAGCTGCACGAGCGCCGCTGGCGAGACAAGCTCGGGCTCTTCTTCGTCGAGGGCGAGGACCTCGTCGATGCCGCGCTCGCCGGTGGGCTCGAGGCGGTCGACGTGCTCGTCGCGGGCGACGACGTCGAGCCCGCCCTGCTGGCGGAGGTCTCGACGCTCGGTCATCCGCCCCGAGTCATTGCCCTCTTCCGCAGGCGCGAGCCGTCCGCCGCGGCAGAGGTGTCGCTTGCGCTCTGGCGCGTATCGGATCCCGGCAATGTCGGGGCGCTGCTGCGTTCAGCGGACGCGTTCGGCGCGGGCGTGATGCTCTCCGAGGGATGCGCGGACCCCTTCGGCCCGAAGGCGCTGCGCGCGGCCATGGGGTCGACGTTCCGCGTCCCGCTCGCGCGCTTCGAGCTGCGCAACGCCGTCGCGCTCGTGGCGGACGGCGGCGAACCGCTCGCCGACGTGGAGCTCGAGCGGTACTCGACGTTCGTCCTCGGCGCGGAGCGCGAGGGACTTCCGGCGGAGGTTGTTGCGCAGTGTGAGGCGAGAGCGACGATCCCGGTGCGGGGCGTCGAGTCGCTCAACGTCGCGATGGCGGGCACCATCGCCCTGTACGAACGCGCCCGTCGGGACCTGTCTTAGGGACAGTCCCTAAGACACGTCCCAATCAGCCTTTGCGCGCGATCCAGACGGAGTCGTCGCCGCCCGTGAAGGGCTTGCGGTCGAACCAGCCGTAGCAGGCCTCCACCTCGAAGCCGGAGTCCTCGAGCAGCGAGCGCCACTCGCCGGGCGAGAGCCACGCCAGCGCCATCGTCGTCTCGCCGTCGGGACCGCGCACCGTCAGCGTCAGCGTGCGCGCCACCTCGTCCCAGCGGGCGAGCTCGAAGATGCCGGGCTCGCGCTCGAGCCAGCGGTCGTGCGTCAGCGCGATGTCGTCCGCGCCGGGCGTGAACACGTCGAACACGAAGCGTCCGCGCGGCCGCAGCATCCTCCTGACGGCCGCAAGCGCGTCCCGTCGATCGGCGTCCGTGTGCATGTGCAGCAGCGACCGAAACGGACAGATGACGAGCGGCACGCGCTCGCGCACCGGCGGATCGCGCAGGTCGCCCGCGCGCAGGTCGAGGTCGACGCCCGCCAGCGCCGCGCGGCGCGCGCACACGTCCAGCATCCTGCGGGAGGAGTCGACTCCGATCACGCGGATCCCGTCCGCCGCAATCGGGACGGCGATCCGACCGGTCCCGACGCCGAGCTCCACGACCGGCCCGCCGGCGCGCCGCGCCTCCTCGAGATAGAAGCCGACGTCCTCGACGACGCTGGCGCTCCACGGGTCGTACAGCTCGGCGATCGCGTCGTACGGGCTGGACATCGCAGCTATCGTTCCAGGACTGTGTTGACGCGCGCGAACTTCGCCTTTAGCCCGCCCCGGCTCGCCGGGGACGGGCGCTAGCGCGCAGCCGGTCCTCCACGAGTCGGGGCGCCTCGAGCCGTCGAGCCCTGGACCGAAAGGAGGAAAGCCGTGTCAAAACGATCCGTTACAGTCGCCGCCGTGGACGTCGAGGCCCTCGAGCGCGAGGCTCAAGGCGCGGTCGCGGCCGCGTCCACGCGAGTGGCGCTGGACGAGGCACGCGTCCGCTACCTCGGTCGCAAGAGCCAGCTGAAGCAGGCGCTGCGCGGGGTCCGCGACCGAGAGAGCGGGATGACCCTGAACGCGGCGCGCGAGCGGCTCGAGGCCGCCTTCGCCGCCCGCGAGGCCGACCTCGATCGCGCCGAGCTCGATCGGGCCCTGACGGAGGACACCGTCGACGTCACGTTGCCCGGTGAGGAGTTCGCGCGCGGCCACCTGCACCTGCTCACGCAGATGCGCCGCGAGATCGAGGACACGTTCCTCGGCCTCGGCTACGAGGTCTTCGACGGCCCCGAGGTCGAGGAGGTCTCCTACAACTTCGACGCGCTCAACACGCCCGAGGGCCATCCGAGCCGCTCGCCCGTCGACACGTTCTACGTCAGCGACGACGTCGTCCTGCGCACACACACTTCGCCGGGCCAGATCCGCTACATGGAGGCGCACGAGCCGCCGGTCTACATGGTCTCGCTCGGACGCTGCTACCGCCGCGACACGCCCGACCCGACGCACACCCCGACGTTCCACCAGGTGGAGGGGCTCGCCGTCGACCGGACGATCACGCTCGCCGACCTGAAGGGGACGCTGCTCTACCTCGCACGCGTGCTCTTCGGGGAGGAGCGCGACGTGCGCGTGCGCACGAGCTTCTTCCCGTTCACGGAGCCGTCTGCGGAGTTCGACGTGTCGTGCTTTCTGTGTTCCGGGCGCGGCTGCAACGTCTGCAAGTGGTCGGGCTGGATCGAGATGGGCGGCTGCGGCGTCGTCGACCCGAACGTGTTCGCGCACGTCGGCTACGACTCCGAGCGCTGGTCCGGCTTCGCGTTCGGCCTCGGGATCGACCGGATCGCGATGCTCCGTCACGGCGTCCCTGACCTCCGGTTGCACTGGGAAAACGACCTCCGCTATCTGGAGCAGTTCTAGTGGCCATGCGCGTGCCCGTCAGCTGGCTGAAGGAGTACGTCCCGTTCGACGAGCCGGTCGAGGACGTCGCCGGGCGCCTCGTGATCTCGAGCTGCGAGGTCGACCGGATCGTGCGGCGCGGCGTCCCGGACACAGACGGCAACCTCGGCCGTTACCTGGTCGGCAAAGTCGTCGAGGCCGGCAAGCATCCGAACGCCGACCGGCTCCAGTTGTGCCGCGTCGACGTCGGCGACTCCGAGCCCCGCCAGATCGTCTGTGGCGCCTGGAACTTCGGCACCGGCGCGACCGTCGCCGTCGCGCTGCCCGGGGCCGTGCTGCCGGACGGGCAGAAGCTCGAGCAGGCGAAGCTTCGAGGCGAGGTCTCGAACGGGATGATCCTCTCGGAACGCGAGCTCGACCTCGGCGTCGAGCACAGCGGCATCCTCGTGCTCGAGGAGGGCCCCGAGCCGGGCACGCCTCTCGCGGACGTCCTGCCTCTCTCGGACGACGTCCTCGAGCTCGAGAACGGCCACAACCGTCCCGACCTCCTCTCGGTGTACGGCATCGCGCGCGAGGTCGCTGCTCTGCTCGGCAACGAGCTCGCGCCGCCGCCGGGGGCGGACCCGCCGCGGGCGGACGAGGAGCCGGTCGACGTGCAGATCGAGGACTTCGAGGGCTGCCCGCGCTACATCGGGCGCACGTTTCGCGATGTCCGCATTGCCCCGTCGCCGCCGTGGCTGAAGGCGCGGCTCGTCGCCGCGGGCATGCGGCCGGTCTCGAACGTCGTCGACATCACGAACTACGCGATGCTCGGGCTCGGCAACCCGCTGCACGCGTTCGACCAGTCGAAGCTGCGCGGGCGGCGCATCGTGGTGCGCCGGGCGCGCAAAGGCGAGCAGATGCGCACGCTCGACGACACGCTTCGGGAGCTCGACGAGCGCGACCTCGTGATCGCCGACGCGGAGCGGGCGGTGGCGATCGCCGGGATCATGGGCTCGCTCGAGAGCGAGGTCGACGACCAGACGACCGAGGTGCTGCTCGAAGCCGCCAACTTCGAGCCGCTGACGATCCACCGCTCGTCGGAGCGTCTGCGTCTGCGCACAGAAGGGTCCAACCGCTGGGAGAAAGGTGTCGATCCGTATCTGGCCGAGCAGGCGGCGAAGCTCGCGACGCAGCTGCTCGTCGAGCTGACGGGTGCTCGCTGGACTGGCGACGTCGACAAGCGGCACGAGTTGCCGGAGCGCCCCGTCGTGCACCTCCGGCCGGAGCGGACCGACCTGCTCGTCGGCCTGCGCACGGAACCCGACGACCAGCGCACCATCCTCGAGCGCATCGGCTTCGAGGTGGCGCTCGACTGGAATGTGACCGTGCCGACGTGGCGCGCACGCGACGTCACGCGCGAGGCCGATCTCGTCGAGGAGGTCGCGCGCTTCCGGCTCGATGACGTGCCGTTCACCCTGCCGCAGCGCACGGTCATGTTCGGCCGCCTCACCAAGGACCAGCGGCTGCGCCGCACCGTCGAGGACGTCCTCGTCGGCTGCGGTCTCTCCGAGGCGTACAACTGGAGCCTGGTCCCGGTGGACGACGACCCGCGGGCCATCCGTCTGCCGGAGCCGCTCAGCGCCGACCAGGCGGTTCTGCGCACCACGCTCCGTCACGGGCTGATCGAGTCCGCCCAACGGAACGTCGACGGCGGCGCGGAAGACGTGGGGCTGTTCGAGATCGCGCGCGTCTACCTGCCGACGGGGAAGAAGCTGCCCGAGGAACGGTGGCGGCTCGGCGCAATCGCGTCGGGCGGCTTTCGCCGCGCCAAAGGGGTCGTCGAGACGCTGCACGAGGCGCTCAAGGTCGAGCTGCGGGTCGCGGCTGCGCCGCAGCCGTTCCTTCACCCGGGCAAGGCTGCGCGCTTCGCCTCGGGTTGGGTCGGCGAGCTCCACCCGGCGCTGCTCGACGGGACGTGGGGCATGTTCGAGCTCGATCTCCCCACGCTCTACGAGGCCGTTCCCGACGTCGTCCACTACGAGGACGTCATCACGTACCCACCCGTCCGGCAGGATCTCGCGTTCGTCGTCGACGAGGCCGTGCCTGCGGGCGCATTGATCGATGCTGCGCGCGAGGCGGCGGGCGACGAGCTACGCGAGATGCGGCCGTTCGACGTCTACCGCGGCGGCCAGGTGGGCCCCGGGAAGAAGTCGATCGCCTTTGCGGTGACCTTCCAGTCCGGCATCAAGACGCTCACGGACGAGGAGGCCGCGGACCTCCGCGAGCGCATCGTCACGGCTCTCCGAGAGCGCTTCGGCGCCGAGCTGCGGGCCTGACGAGTCGAATATGGCTTAGAAGCCGTATCCATACGGCTTTGTTATCCGTTCTCACGACATTACGCCCCTCTGTAATGTCCTTTCAAACGAGGAGAGATCGAGATGACAAAGCGTATTGCGGGCCTGGTGAGCACCGTCGTGCTCGCTCTGAGCCTCTGCGCTACTGCGGGCTCGGCTCTCGCGGGTAACGGCCACGGGAACGGCAACGGCGCCAACATGGACGCCGACAGCACCCCGACCGCATCCGCGACCGACTCGGTTTCCCAGCAGTCACCTGGGAACTCGGCAAACGCCCCCGGTCAGGTGAAGAAGAACGACGCCTCAGCCGCGGCGGACGCGAGCGTTTCGACGCAGAGCGCGTCGACGCAGGCCGGCGGCAACGGCGGCGCGGACGCGAACGCCGATGCGACGCAGTCCGGCGTCAAGCCCACGAGCTCGACGGCCAAGGGCAAGCACAACACGTCGTGCAGCACCGGCGGCGGCACGGGCTCGAGCGCGACGTGCACGTCGAGCACAGCCACAGCCGCGACGGCCCAGACGGCCGCGCATCCCGACGCGTCGAAGCGATACGGCAACGGCACGACGGCGGCGCAGATCGCGAACGGCAACGGGGCTCCTGCCGGCACGACCGTGTACGGCCCGGGCAACAGCCAGCCGCACAAGGTCACCGACTGCAAGCACAAGCATGCGGTCGACGTCCATGCCGTGAAGAGCTACTCGTCGGCGGCCTGCACGCAGCAGTCCGGCGGCTCGAGCAGCACGAGCGGCAATACCTCCAACACCGGCAACACGTCGAACACGAGCAACACGAGCAACACGTCCAACACGAGCATCACGTCGAACACGTCGGTGTCGACGTCGAGCTCGACGTCGGTGACGGCGACCGGCAGCGCGACGGGCACGAGCTCGACGGGCGCTTCGGCCACCGGCAACACGCAGACCGGCAGCGTCCTCGGCGCGACTTCGTCGGCCGGCAAGGGCCACGGCCAAGGCCCGCAGGGCGGCGTTCTCGGCGCCATCCAGGCGGTCGGACAGGGGAGCCTCCCCTTCACGGGCTTCCCGCTCTGGATCGCCGTCGCGGCGGCGCTCGCCGTGATCGCCCTCGGCGTGGGGATGCGGCGCCAGGCGCGCGTAACCGCGTAACTGCGGCGCACACGCAACTGCCCGAGAAGGGCGGCCGGCACGGCCGCCCTTCTCTCTTTTTCGGCCGCCTCTGGACAAACGTCCGTTCCTCACTAACGTGAGACGCGGGGAAGGGGAGGATGACCATGCGGCTTACGAGCACGTTCGTGCTCGTTCTCGGCGTCCTCGTGTTCGCCGGATCGGCGTACGCGGGGAACGGCAACGGGAACGGCAACGGCAAGGGAGATGACGGTGCGGCGTCGGGGAACTCGGCGAACGCGCCCGGACAGGTGAAGAAGGACGATCCGGCGCCCGCGCCGGAGACGACGACGAGCGTCGCGACGGTGTCGACAACGCCGGCGGCGACGACGACATCCGCGCCGGCGGCGAGCGCTCCGGCGAACTCGACGGGCGTGAAGCCGTCGAACGACACGGCGCATGACACGCACGCCGAGGCGCAGTCGGACAAGACGAAGCAGTACGGCAACGGTCAGACCGCGGGGCAGATCGCCGAGCAGAACGGCGCTGCGGGCAATACGTCACTGCACGGTCCCGGCAACAGCCAGCCGCACAAGGCTGCGCCGTGCTCGGGCGGCCACGAGGTGGACGTGCATGCGCTGAAGAGTCACCGCTCCGGCAGTTGCGGCGGCGGCCCGGCGCCGCATCCGCAGCCCGACCCGGGGCCGACGCCGACGCCGACGCCGGATCCGAAGCCGTCGCCGGATCCGAAGGCGTCGCCCGATCCGAGGCAGTCGCCGGATCCGGCGCCACCGGTGACGACGACGACCAGGGTGGCGACGACGCCGTCGACGACCAGCCCCGGCGAGCAGAAGCCGCCGCAGTCCGAGCCCGGGAGGCCGCCGACCGACGGCGACGCTGGGGGTGAGGCACAGGGCGGGACGCAATCGGCCGCGGAGCGCATCGGGCATGCCGCGACGCTGCCGTTCACCGGCCAACGGCTCTGGCTCGTCACGCTCCTGGGGGTGATCCTGATCCTGACCGGGCTCGCGCTTCGCGAAATCCGAACGGCCGAGGCTTCCGTAGAGTCCGGTCATGACCACACGGATCGCTCTCGTCACGCTGCTCACGGCTCTGGTGCTGCCGTCCGCGGTCGCCCAGGCCGATAACCCGAAGCTCGTCGCCGTCGTCGGGACGAACGATGCGTTCGTCATCTCGCTCCGGGACGCGAGCGGGAACGCGGTCACCCAGCTCGCGCCCGGGACGTACGACATCGTGGTCAGCGACCGTTCCGAATCGCACAACTTCCATCTGAAGGGCCCGGGCGTCGACATGTCGACGCCCATCGGCTCGAAGCAGGAGACGACCTGGACGGTGACGATCGGCGAAGGCCGCTACACGTATGTCTGCGACGCACACTCGGCGCAGATGCGCGGGTACTTCCTCGCCGGTGCGATCACGCCCACGGCATT
>MNJC01000041.1 GCA_001920085.1 Actinobacteria bacterium 13_1_20CM_4_69_9 | reverse complement strand
ACGCAGGTTCAGCGCAGGGCGCATGAAGACGTCCCAGAAGCGCTCCACGGCGGCGTCGCTCGCCCCCAGTCGGCGGAGCAGCGCGCCGAACGTCTCTCCGGGCTCTGCGCGAGCGTTGCGACAGCGCGCGGTCACGAGTGGGATGCGCAGCCGGTCGCGGAGCGGCACGTGCGCGTACGAGAGGAGCGCACCGAGGCTCGGCTTCACGTCGGCCCGCCGGCCGTCCTCTGCCAGCACCGGCAGCACGAGCGGGCGGCGAACGTACGAGCCACCCTCGCCGATGCGGTCGAGGAAGGAGAGGTACTCGGTGAAGCAGCCGAGCGCGATGTGTTGGCCGTTGTCGGGAGGCGGCGACGGGTCGCCGTCCCGCTCCGGGAGCGTCTGCACGGCGCCGCCCAGGGTCGGCCGCGCTTCGTAGAGGGTGACGTCGTGGCCCGCGTCGGCGAGCTCGAGCGCCGCCGCGAGCCCCGCCAGCCCGCCGCCGACGACGGCCGCTCTCACCAGAGGCCCTGTCCGACGATCCGGAGCTTCGTCAGCGTCGACAAACGCGGCGGCCCGTCGAAGACGTCGAATCCGCGCGCCTCGATGCGGTCGAGCGTCGCGCGGTAGAGCCCGGCGAACGTCGACACGCACAGCGCGCTGCGCGAGTCGAGCGAGTGCAGCAGCCCGAGCCCGTCCGCGAGGTAGGCGCGCGCACGCTCGGCCTGAAAGGTCATCAGCGCGTGCCAGGCAGGCGACACGTTCCGGGCGGCGATGTCGTCCTCCGACACGCCGAACGACGACAGCTCGTCTTGCGGGAGGTAGACGCGGCCGAGCTCCCAGTCCTCGCGCACGTCTCTCATGATGTTGATCAGCTGCAGGGCTATGCCGAGCGTCTTCGCGCGCTGGACGTCGTCCGACCCGTAGACCGCGACGCACGCAACGCCAACCGCCCCGGCGACCTTCGTGCAGTAGCCGTGCAGCTCGTCGAACGTCGCGTAGCGCGCCTGGTCGAGGTCCTGGAGGCCGCCCTCGACGAGCGCCTCGAGCGCAGGCCGCGGAATCGGGAAGCGCGTCCGCGCGTCGTCGAGCGCGACGAGCATCGCGTCGTCGCCCGGTGCGGCGTCGAGCTGAGCGCGCAGCTCGTTCAGACGCCGCCGCTTCTCCTCGCTCTCGAGGTCTCCGTCCGCGACATCGTCGACTCGACGCGCAAACGCATAGATCGCGGCGATCGCGCGCCGCTTCTCGCGCGGCAGCACCATGATCCCGTACGCGAAGTTGCGCGCACGGCGACGCGTGAGCCGCTCGACCTCCGCGTACGCGCGCTCGGCGGTCACCGTGCGAATGCCGCCAGCGCGAGCCGGGTGCGGGACGGGCGCGGACGCTGCGTGAAGACGTCCCAGTGGGCGCGCTCGAGCGCCTCGAGGGCGGCCAGGCCGCCGCGCGCGAACAGGCCGACCGCGCGACCGACGCGGCCGCCGATGCGTGCTTGCAGGGTGCGGCCGGCAGCGAGGAGCTCGCGTGCGCGCTCGGCTTCGAACTCGAGCGTTCGCGTCAGCTCCGGGCTCGGACGGTCCAGGCTCGTCACGCCGAACCGGCGCCGGTCTTCTACGGGCAGGTAGACGCGGCCGAGCTCGAGGTCGCGCGGCACGTCCTGGAGGAAGTTCACGAGCTGCAACCCCGTGCAGACCTCGTCGCTCGCCGCCACGAGGTCAGGCTCGCGATCGAGGCGCAGCAGGCCGAGCACGAGCCGGCCGACGGGATCGGCCGAGTGGCGGCAGTACTCGCGAAGGTCGTTCCAGGTCTCGTACTCGGCAATCCGCTGATCCATCCGGTTCGCCTCGATCAGCCGCAGAAACGGCTCCCGCGGCAGCGAGAACTCGCGGATCGTCGGCTGCAGGACGAGCATGACCGGCCAGGTCGGCTCGCCGGCGTAGCACGCATCGACCTCGCGCTCGAGCTCGCCCAGCGCGGCAAGCCGATCTCCCTCGACCTCGTCGCCGAGAATGTCGACGATCCGCGCGAAGCCGTAAATCGCTCGCAGGTGCGGCCGCAGCGTCCGAGGGAAGAGCAGCGACGCGACCGGAAAGTTCTCCGTCCGCGCGCGTTTGGCTACAGAAGCGGCATCCATGGCTACACGTTTGCACAGGTTGGCGCAAACTGGTCTAATGCTCCCGCGCCAGAGCCGCCGTGACCCCGCTGCGGGCGCTGGGACAATTCGAGGCATTCGTCGGGAGGGCAGTTGTCGGACTCTGACGGGCTGCGGAAGGATCCGGTGCTCGGAGTCGAGCAGCAGGGCGACGCATGTGTGGTGAAGCTCGGCGGCGAGCTCGATCTCTACAACGCCCAGCAGGTGCGCCATGCGCTGACCAACGCGTGCGCGGACTCGCCGGCACGCGTCGTCGTCGACCTCAGCGAGGTCGAGTTCATCGACTCGACGGCCCTCGGCGTGCTGATCGAGTCGCGGTCGCGACTCGGCAACCGGGGGGCGTTCCTGCTCGCTGCGCCCGGGCTCGAGACTCGGCGGGCGCTCGAGATCTCCGGCCTCGACCGACACTTCACGGTGCACGAGTCGGTGTCGGAAGCGCTGCTCGCGAAGGTGTAGGGCTACCGGCTAGGCGATCGGCGCGGTCGCCGGCGTCTCGGCCATCTCCTCGCGCCTGATCAGTGTCACGGCGGCGATGATCGCGGCGACGCCGAAGAACGCAAGCGCCCAGAACGCGTAGCCGTAGCCGTGCGTGAGCGCGTCGGGGACGGAGCGGCCGGCCTTCACGAGCGCCTTGAAGTGGCTCGCGAACACCGTCGACGCGACGGCGGTGCCGATCGCGCCGCCGATCTGCTGGGACGTGTTGATGAGGCCGGATGCGAGCCCCGCTTCGCGCTCGGCGACGCCCGCGAGCGCGGCGATCGACACCGGCACGAATGCGAATGCGATCCCGACGCCGACCATCAGGTAGCCGGGCAGGAGGTCCGACGCGAACTTCCCGTGCACCGGGATCTGGGAGTACCAGACCATCGCTGCGGTCAGCAGTGCGAGCCCGATGACGATGATCGGCTTCGCACCGAACCTCGTCGTCAGCGCCTGCGCTACGCCGGCGGCCAGCACGGCGGTGCCGGCCGTGGCGATGAACGTGAAGCCCGTCTTGAGCGGCGAGTAATGGAGCACGTCCTGGACGTACAGGGTGAGCAGGAAGAAGTTGGCGAAGATCACCGCCCCGAGCAGGAAGCCGACGGCGTTCGCTCCTGCAACGGTGCGCACGCGGAAGATGTGGAAGGGCATCAATGGGTCGTTCACACGCCGCTCGTTGACGAGGAAGCCGACGAGGAGCGCGCCCGACACGATCAGCAGCAGAATCGTGCGCGCCGATCCCCACCCCTCTTTCGGGGCCTCGGAGATCGCATACACGAGCAGCGCGAGCCCGGCGCTGACGAGCACTGCGCCGAGCGCGTCGTACTGGCGCCCCGTGGTGTCGCGGCGGCTCTCCGGGACGATGCGCGGCGTCAGCAGCAGCACGAGCGCGCCGACGGGGACGTTGACGAAGAAGATCCAGCGCCAGCTGAGGTAGTCCGTCAGGATGCCGCCGGCGAGGACGCCGACCGCCGCGCCGCTGCCGCCGAGCGCGCCCCACACGCCGAGAGCCTTGTTGCGCTCGGGGCCTTCCTCGAAGCTGGTCATGACGATCGACAGCGCCGCGGGCGAGATGATCGCTCCGCCGAAGCCCTGCACCGCGCGGGAGGCGATCAGCATCCCCTCGCTCTGCGCGAGGCCGCAGACGAGCGAGGCGATCGTGAACACCACGACGCCGACGATGAACACGCGGCGGCGCCCGAGCAGGTCGGCCGCGCGCCCGCCCAACAGCAGGAAGCCGCCGAAGGCGATCGCGTACGCGGTGATGACCCACTGCAGGTTCTCCTGCGAGAAGTTCAGGTCCTTCGCGATCGACGGAAGCGCGACGTTGACGATCGAGACGTCGAGGATCGTCATGAAGAACGCCGTCGCAACGACGGCGAGGATCCGCCAGCGATGCGGATCAGACGGCATCTGCCAACCCTAAAGAAACGCTCGCAGTGCGCGTCGACCAGGGCCGGAACGTAAGCCAGGCGAAGCCGGCTTACGCGGAGGCGAACTGATGCGAGTCGGCCACGCGAAGCATGGCCGAGCCGCACGGAAGAGAACGGTCGCCGACCAACCAGAGCGCGCGAGCGAAGGCTCGCGCGCGTTCAGCGCGAAGCGCCGTACAAAACCTGGGGTCTGACCCCGAGAGGGGTCAGACCCCATTTGAGCGTCAGCTCAAATCTTGCCGAGCTTGCGCCACTTCGTGTAGATGCCGCGGATCTCGCGGTCGGCTGCGTTGACCGCGTCCTGCGCGGTCATCTTCTTCTGCGAGACCTGGGCGAACATCTGCGGGATCATGAACTTGCTGAACATCTCGCCGAATGCCGCGTTGGCGTAGCCGGGATGTCCAGGGTTCGTCGTGTACCGCTGGGCGATCGTCGTCAAGACGCCGTACTTGCCGAGCGGCCTGTGCTTGTCCTGCGCGACCGCCTTCCGGATCTGCTTGAAGGAGAACGCTCCCGGGAAGCTGGGGAAGTTGTAGAACTTCGAGGCCAGGAACGCGTCCTTGTAGTGGATCTCGAGGTCGGCGAGGAACTTCTTCGCCGCCGCCTTGTTCGCAGCGAACTTCCAGATCCACCAGCACCCCATGACGTGCTGGTAACCGAGCCGGCCGTGCGGCCCCTTCGGGATCGGCCAGATCCAGAGGTCGTTCGCAAACGGGAGGCCGCGGTCCTCCGGCGTACGTGTCGCCGAGATCGCGTTGAAGATCATCGAGCCCTTGCCGGAGTAGAGGAAGTTGTTGTTCCCGGAGGGATCCCAGCCGAAGATCTCGTCGGTCTCCCCGCGCTGGTAGATGTCGGCCATGAACTTCAGCGCCTCGACCGTGTGCTTGTTCTTGATCGTGACCTGGTGGTGCGCGTTCTGGACGAACGAGCCGAAGCACATCAGGAACGAGCAGAGCGCCATGTTGGAGTCGAGCTCCGCCGACTGGCCGATCCCCAGCGGATGGCCGACACCCTTCAGCTTCGGCGCCGCCCTGCGGACGCTGTCCCACGTGTTCGGCGACATGCCGATGCCGTTCCAGATGTCGTGCCGCCAGACGACGGGGTCCGGGACGTAGTTGTCCGAGAAGGCGAAGTATTTCTTCGTCTTCGGGTTATACGTCGCCTTGTGCGCGATCCGCCCGATCTTGCCGACCTTGTGCTGGACCTGCTGGACGATCTCGTTGTGGTTGATGACGTTGTCCTCGTACTGAGGACGCGGCGCCAGGTCGAAGAAGATGTCGTGCCCGCTCTTCGCCGCCACCTCTGCCTGAGCGCGCGCCGGCAGGAGCGTGTTGTTGATGTGGTCGACCTTCACCTGGACGTCGTTCTGCTGCCCCCACTGCGGCGCCCACGTCTTGTCGAGCCAGTCGTCGAACGCCGGGACGAAGTGCGCCCACGTGATCAGCGAGAGATCGCCCTTGAGCCAGCGCCCCTTGAACCTCAGCGGTCCATAGAACGCCTGGCCGAAGCCCGAGCCCGCAACGCCGACCGTTACCGCCCCCGCGCCCGCACGCCGGAGCAGCTCGCGTCGGTCGTACCTTCCTTCGCGATGACTCGGATCGTCGGAACTTGCCATCGATCCTCCTTTCTGTCCGCTACCTCCTAGCGGAATGCCCCACCGGTAAATCCCGCAATGAACCGGTCGAGAAACGTGTTGTAGAGGAGCGCGAGCGGGATGCTCGGGATGAGTGCGGCGACCATGATCGCGCCCCAGTCAGGTAGGTCCCCGCGAATGAGATCGGTGTAGACGCCGGTCGACACCATCTTGTGCGCCGACGGCGAGATGAACGTGAAGGCGTAGACGAACTCGTTCACGACGAGGGAGAACGAGAAGATCACGACCGTCAGGATCCCCGGGATCGAGATCGGGAAGACCACGCGCACCAGCGTCTCGAGGCGCGAGGCCCCGTCGACGCGCGCGGCGTCTTCCAGCTCCTGCGGGATCGTCTTGAAGAACCCCATCAGCAGCCACGTCGAGAAGGGCACCGTGAACGACGGATAGACGAGCACGAGCGACCAGATCGAGTCGGTCAGGTGCGCCTGCTTGATCACGGCGAAGAACGGGATGAACAGGAGCGTCGGCGGGATCAGATACGTGAGGAAGATGCCGACGCCGAGGCTCTGGCCCACGCGCCCGGCAAGCCGTGCGAGCGCGTAGCCGGCCGGCACCGCGAGCACGAGCGTGATCGCGACGACGCAGAGCCCGACGATGCAGGTGTTCTTCAGCCACGTCAGATACGGCGTGTGATGGAAGAGGAACGAGGCGTTCGCGAACGTCGGGCTGTTCTTGCCGAACCAGTACGGGTTGATCGCCGGGTTGTAGAACTCCGTCTGGTCCTTGAACGCCGTGATCACCATCACGTAGAACGGGAACGCGAGGACGATCGCGAACGGGCCGACGATCAGGTACGAGAGGCCCTTCTCCTTCACGTGACCTCCGCCCGGCGGGCGAAGAGCAGCATCACGACGCTCACCACCGCCAGCACGGGGAGCAGCGCCAGCGAGATCGACGCGCCCGGGCCGAGCGAGCCCGACTCGATCGCCGTCTTGTACGACCACGTCGTCACCTGCTCGGTGCTGAACGACGGCGGCGGCCCGCCCTGGGTGAGGATGTAGACGACGGCCATGTCGGTCGCCGTGAAGACGATTCCGAACAGCAGTGCGACCGTCGCGATCGGCAGCTGCAGCGGCAGCGTGACCGACCAGAACTTGCGGAAGCCGGTCGCGCCGTCGATCGCGGCTGCGTCGTCGACCTCCTTCGGGATCGACGCCAGCCCCGCGATGAAGATCACGACGGCGAACGGCAGGATGCGCCAGGCCTGCACGACGATCACCGCCGCCGTCGCATAGGTCGACTGGCCGAGCCAGACGGGCGGCGACACCTGGCTGACGAGGTGCAGGTGCTGGAGCGTCCACGTCAGGATCGAGTAGGAGGGGTCGAAGATCCACTTCCACGCCATCAGGCTGAGCGCGATCGGCGCCGCCCAGGGCAGCAGGATCAGGAAGCGGAGGATCCACTTGCCCTTGAAGTTCCGCAGCATCGCGTGGGCGATCAGCCCGGCGCCCACCAGCACGATCGCCTGCGAGATGACGGTGAAGAGGAACGTGTGCCAGACCGCGTGCTGGAACGCGGGGTTGCTCCACTCGTGCCTGAAGTTGTCGAGCCCGACCCACTTCCCGTGCAGGCCGGTCGTCGCGTTCGTGAAGCTCAGCCAGATCGCGAGCGCGAGCGGGCCCGCGACGAGCACGGTGACGAAGATGACCGCCGGCGAGATGAGTACGGACGCAAGGACGCCCGGGCGCTCGAAGACATTCGTCCAGCGCCTCCCTTTCGGCCGAGCGACTGCCGCGGCCTCCACCAGTCGCGGATCCTACGCGATGTGTTTTCCGAATGACGTGCCGCGCGAGCTAAAGCCCGCGCCTAATACGATGCCATCGCCGAGATGGCCGAGATCACGCTCGAGCAGCTGACGAAGGTCTACGGGGACGGGACCCGGGCCGTGTCGGACCTCGGCCTGGAGATCGAGGACGGGGAATTCGTCGTCCTCGTCGGCCCCAGCGGGTGCGGCAAGACGAGCGCGCTGCGGATGGTCGCAGGCCTCGAGCCGATCAGCAGCGGCCGCGTGCTGATCGACGGGGAGATCGTCAACAAGCTCCCACCGAAAGACCGCGACATCGCGATGATCTTCCAGAACTACGCGCTCTACCCGCACATGAGCGCGTTCGACAACATGGCCTTCGGGCTGAAGCTCCGCGGGATGAAGCGCGAGCGCCGCGGCGACCGCGTCAGGAGCACGGCGACGACGCTGGGTCTCGCAGAGGTGCTGCCGAAGAAGCCGCGCACGCTTTCGGGCGGGCAGCGGCAGCGCGTGGCGATGGGCCGCGCGATCGTGCGCGAGCCGAAGGCGTTCCTGATGGACGAGCCGCTTTCGAACCTCGACGCGAAGTTGCGCGTGGAGATGCGCGCGGAGATCGCCCGCCTTCAGCGCGAGCTCGGCGTGACGACGATCTACGTCACGCACGACCAGGTCGAGGCGATGACGCTCGGCGACCGCGTCGCCATCATGCGGGACGGCGTCCTCCAGCAGGTTGCGAAGCCGCAGGAGCTCTACGACCGTCCGCGCAACCTGTTCGTCGCCGAGTTCATCGGGTCGCCCGCCATGAACCTCGTCGGGGCAGACCTGGCGCGCTCGAACGGCGGCCTCGTCGCGAAGTTCGGCGAGACGACCCTGCCCGTGGGTGAGGGCGTCCTGTCGTCACGGCCGGGGCTGCCCCGGTTCGAGGGACGTCGGCTGATCCTCGGCGTCCGGCCCGAGGACATCGAGGACGCGAGGTTCGGCAGCGGCGAGCCGCTGAGCGCAACCGTCGACATCCGCGAGGACATGGGAGCCGAGGTCTTCGTCCACTTCGATCCCGGCGCGAAGATGATCGCCGGCGAGGACGTGAAGGCCGCGGTCGGCGAGGATGCCGCCGAGGTCAAGGGGAGCGCGTGGGTCGCCCGGCTCGACCGCGACACAGCTGCGTCGGAGGGCGAACGGATCGAGCTCGCGATCGACACGGACCGCCTGCACTTCTTCGATCCGGAGAGCGGGGACGCGATCTACTGAGGCCGCGAGACCGCGAGCTCGTTGCTGACGGCCGGCGCGAGGCACCGCGTCCTCGGAACAGCCACGTACAGCGACTCGAGGTACGTGTGCAGCAGCCGTGGCGCCAGCCGGAAGCGCGCGCGGTTGTCTTTGCCGACCGTGACGCGACGGAGCAGCTTCGACTTGCCGGTGCTTTGCCCCAACTCGACGTGGAGCGCGCGGCCGGCGTACGAGCTGCCGGCCTTCACCTGCACCTCGTAGCGCAGCTTCGCCAGCGGCTTCAGGACGGCAACGGGCTTCACCGAGACGCGCGCCTTGACACTGTTCTCGCCGACGGTCGCGAAGTACTCCGTCGTCACCTCGGGATGTTCTGTCACGAACCATGCGCCGCCGTCCACGACGGCGACCGTCGACGCAGGCCGCTTGCCGCAGGGGTGCACGTCGAGGTCGACGATCGCGGCGGAGCCCGGCAGCACGCTGCCACCCAGATCGGCGCGCGTTCCGAAGTCGACGCTCGCCGGCGCGTGAATCGACAGCGTCGGCGGCGTGTCCTTGCACGTTCGCGTCACGAGCGTCGGCGCGCCGCCGGTCTCCGGAATCGTCCAGATGCCGACGCCGACGCAGTCGGCCAGCTCGGGAGGGTTGGGCTCGATCGCCGTGCGGCCACCGAAGGCGATCGTCTTGCCGTCGTGCGAGTAGGCGGCATCGACGCCGAACGCGCTGAGCCGACGCTGCGCGCCCGTCGCCACGTCGATCTCGTAGACCGCAGTCTCTTCGGGGACGGCGCTGAAGCGGTGCGAGTACAGCAGCCGGGACCCGGTCGGCGACCACGAGAGCGCGATGCCCGTGTAGGCGACAGAGAGGTCGGACGGAATGTCGAGACGTGTCGTGCCGTCCACACCGACGACGCCGATCTCCCTGCCGAAGTCGGTCGTGAACGCCACGGCATCGCCTCGCGGCGACCAGGTCGGGTCGACGTGATTGCCCGGGATCGCCCCCGTCAGGTTGCGACCCATGACGAAGACGTCCTTGCCGACGACGTACGCGAGCTGCGCGCCGTCCGGGGACCACGCGGGTGACGAATACGGGTAGACGTGCGCTGCGACGAGGCGCCGCTCGGTGCCGTCGGCGCGGATGACGTACAGACCCTCATCGGGGCCCACATAGGCGAGGCGCTGACCGTCCGGCGACCATGCGGGCGGCGTCGGAAAGGCGTTGTCGAGCGTGGTGAAAGTCCCGCCGAGGCCGACGAGGACCAGGAGGTAGCCGCGCGCGTCGTCGTTGACGATCGCCGCAGCCTTTGTCCAGTCCGGCGAGTAGGCGAGGCTCGGCGCCGGCGCCGGAACGACGTCGTCGCTGGCCGCCTGAAGCGTGACGACGCGTGCGTTCTCGTACGCCTCGACGTAGGCGATCTTCGTGTCGTCCGGGGACCAGACGGGGGCGTAGTCGGCGACCGGCCGGCAGCGGCAGCTTGCATGCGTCGCGGCGCCGGGAAGCAGAAGACCCCCGAGGACCGCGACGAGTGTCACGGCGATCCTCACGGTCGCACCCTAGCCCTGCGCTGTAAGCGGCTCGTTAAGCCAGCGCCTGCAACAGGCGGTCGTCGTCCTGTTGCGTGCGGATCGTGATGCGGATGCCACCGCGCACCGGTCGCACCGCGAGGCCGTGCTGCAGCAGCCGGTCGTACTCCGCCTGCGGGTCGTCGACGGGCACGTAGAGGAAGTTCGCGTGCGACTCGCGCGGCTCGAGGCCGAGCTCGCGGAGACGCTGGCGCATGCGCTCGCGCTCCTCGAGAATCGGGGTCACGTCGGGCGGCGCCGCGAGGCCGGCAAGCGCGAGCGCTGCCGACAGCGTCGAGAGGGGCGCGGGATGCTGGCGCTTGTTCAGCTCCGCTGCGGCGTCGCGTCCGGCGAGCGCGTAGCCGACGCGCGCGCCCGCGAGCCCGAACGCCTTCGAGAACGTGCGGATCACGATCAGGTCGTCGTCGATCAGGTCGGCCGCGGTCGCGCCGAAGTACTCGAAGTACGCCTCGTCAACGACGAGCGGCCGCGCGCAGGGGAGCTCGCCGAGCTCGCCGATCGGATTATTCGGGCAACAGCAGACCGTGAGCACGGGATCGTCGTCGCCGACGGCGGCACCCGCGACCCAGACGCTGATCGGGAACATCGGGTAGGTGGGGTCGTTGGCGATCGCGACGGTGTCCCCGGGTGACGCGAACGAGCGCGTCAGCAGCAGGATCAGGTCGTCAGCCCCCGCGCCGAGCACGACGTTCTCGGGCGCAACGCCCGCATAGGAGGCTATCGCGCGCTCGAGCTCCGGGTAGCCGCCGTGCGGATAGGTGTGGATGCGCCCGAGCTCCTCGGTCAGCGCCTCGGCGCGCGTCGAGGGGAGCGCCTGCGGCGACGTGTTGCCGTCGAAGCGAACGATCTCCTCGGCGGGCAGGCCGACGCGCCGCGCGATCTCCGGCGTCGACGGCGCGTCGTAGGACTGGATCGTTCCCGTCAGCGCCCTCATGCGCGCAAGCCTATGGCGCTACGCTGCAGCAGATGGTCAGCTCGCGCGCCGACAGGCGGCTGGCCGGTGTTGTGCTTGTGCTTGCGGCCACAACGCTCGCGCTGGCGGGCTCTGCGCGGACCGGCCTCTCCGGAGGCCGCGTGATCAAGGGCACGAACGGAGGCGACCTGCTGCGCGGGGGCCCGCGCGCCGACATCGTCGAGGGGCTCGACGGCAACGACCGGCTGTACGGGCGGGGCGGTGACGACCGGCTCTACGGCGGAGGCGGCGACGACCGACTCTTCGGCGGCCGGGGAGACGACAAGCTCGCCGGCGGCCCCGGCGTCGACCGGTTCAGCTGCGGCAGAGGACGGGACATCGTCTACACGAGCGCCTCCGGGCAAGTCAGCCGGGACTGCGAGATCGTCCATCGCAGCGCCGCCCCGACGGCGGGCCTGGCGACGGGCCCCTATCGCGGAGACGCTGTCAGCTTCGTGCTCGCCGGCGACGCGAGGTCGCTTTCGAGCCTGAAGATCGACTTCAAGGGAAACTGCCCGGCGGGGACCGCTGCCCGCATTCAGTTCGCCCAGTCGGGCCCGTTCGCGGTTCAGGCACAGGGGACGTTCGCCGTCGACGACCAGGAGAGCAACGGAGACAGCGTCAAGGTGAGCGGGACGATCCGAAGCGGCGGAGTCGCCAATGGAACGTTTGCGTTGCACACCGCGGACTGCGACACGGGCAACGTGAGCTGGACCGCTCGGCACGGCTGAGGCCCAGCGCGCACCGAAAGGCCGATGTTCCGGATCGAGTTCCTACCGGGAGATGCACGCGACGCCGGGTATCTGTGTCGCAACGGGCGCATAGCCGTCGCGGAAGGTGACGAGCCGTTTCGCGCGCTGTTGCACGACTGGCACCAGGACGACTACGAACGACAGTGGCGTGAGGCGCTGGCTTCACTCGCTCGCGGAGACCGGTACGCGTGTCTCGTCACCGTCATGCCGCCGGTCGGAGCGCGAGAGATGGCGGAGCTCTGGCCGCTGCTGCGCGAGGGCGACGACGTCACGCCATGTACCAGTCGGTCGGCCGTCACGGTCTCGCGGCGTCAGTGTTAGTGAATGGGCGGCGGTTAAAGCCGACGCCCGGACTCGAACCGGGGAGTACGTCGCGAAACGGAGTTCACGACCATCCGCGTTCCGGTCTCAGAACAGTTGGGTCCGACCCCTACCCGTACAGCGCCTTAGCGACCCCGCTGAGAATGAGCGTGAGCGAGATCGGAACGACAAAAAGGCCTGTCCGTCTCAAACGCGTGCGACCTCCGGGTGCGATCTCAAGTGAAGGGTAGACCCACGAAGCCACAAACGCCGAAACGAAGAGGCCTAAGGCGCCCATCATCACACAGGCCAAGAAGATGACTTCGCGTGAAACCTTGAGCAAATACAGGCTGCTCGCGACCGCGACGATGACGAGAGCGGTCAGTGCGACCATGATGGCAAGCACGAAGATGCCCTGTCGTGTCTCGCTCCTTGCGGCCGCTCGGCGAAGCGAGGTGCGAACGGCGGTGAAGGCATCGTCGACGAGTCTCTTGTCGGCCCCAACCACCTCGAGCACTACTTCAGCGTCCTTCCCACTACCAAAGGGACTCCACCACGGCCTTCGCCAGCGCCAGTCGACCGTAACCCTTACCGCGTCGCCCGCGACATTGATGCGGATGCTCGTGAAGCCCGATAAGGCTTCACGGCTTGCCTGGGTACAGAAGTCGGTTGGCGACGCAAATATCTCGTGGTCGCCAGCGGCTTCGACATCGATTAGACCCGGCGTAGCTTTCCCTTCACGTCCGGTCGCCCTCAGTGCCACTCGTGCCACCTGGGCGAGCAGCTCCGGCGATCCGCGCCAGAAGTGCCACACCTCGCGTTGCTTTTCGATTTCCAGTGACCCCCGCTGCTCGGAAGGCGACAATTCTTCGTCGTTTGGCCGTCGATTGG
>MNJC01000103.1 GCA_001920085.1 Actinobacteria bacterium 13_1_20CM_4_69_9 | reverse complement strand
CCTGGGCGCTCGAGCGCGGTGAGATGACCGTCGCGCGCTGGTCGGCGCGGAACGGGCTCGTGGAGGCGACGCGCGCCTACCCGTGAGCTACGCAGCGAGCGCGCGCAGATCGATTGCGGCCCGCTCGAGGTTCTCGCGCAGGTCGAACAGGCCCGCCCAGAGCGACGAGCGGTCGGGCGCCGCCTCGATCCGTGCCATGTCCGCGAGCCCCTGGAGCGCCCGGACGAGCACGGCGAGCTCGAGGTAGGCCTGCGCGACTCGTGTCGGGCACGCGCTGACGCCTGCCCGCTTCAGGATCGGCTCCCACTCCAGCAGCTCGCCCGCGCCCGGGCCGCCGTACCACGAGCGCCCCTCGGCACGGTCGGACTCGAGCTCGAGCAGGTAGCGATCGAGCGGGCGGTCGAGACCCGCCAGCGCCGTCTCGGCGCGATCGGCGGCATGACGCAGGGCGGCTTCACGGCCGCCGGCCGTCGACGGGTATGCGTCGCCGCGCGCCCAGCGCTCGAGCAGGCGGCAGAAGGCGAGCGCGGCCGCCTCGCACGCCCCCAGCTGGCCGACGAGCCGGCGTGCGGTCGTCCATTCGGAGGCGTGGTCCTCGAGGACGTCGGCCCAGCCGGGCTCTCTGGCGCGCAGAGTGCTCATCAGACCTCCACTACTACCGGAAGGATCATCGGCCGGCGATGGGTTCGGTCATACACGAGCTGCCCGACCTCGTCGTGCAGGTGCTCCTGCAGGAGCTTGATCTCGCTGATCTCGTCGCGGAGGCATTGCTGCAACACACGGTCGGCCTCATCACGCAATTCGTCAAGTAGCGGACCGGAGCCGTCGCCGAATCCGCGCGCGATCAGCTCGGGCGGGCCCGCGGAGCCGCCATTCGACGATGCGAGCGTCGCGACGATGATCAGGACCCCGTCCTCGGACAGCCTGCGGCGGTCGCGCAGCGCGACGTCCTGCACGTCGCCGACGCCGAGCCCGTCCACGAAGGCGACGCCCGTCTCGACCTCGTCGACGACGCGGGCGCCGTCGCGCGACAGCTCGACGACCGTGCCGTTCTCCGCGAGGACGATGTTCGACGCCGGCACGCCCGCGTCGCGCGCGAGCTGCGCGTGCGCGGCCTGCATCCGGTACTCGCCGTGCACCGGCATCACGGCGCGCGGGCGCAGCAGGGAGAGCAGCGTGCGCAGCTCCTCCGAGCAGGCGTGGCCGGAGACGTGTACCGGTGCAATCTCCTGGTGCAGCACTTCGGCTCCGGCTTTCGCCAGCTGGTTGATCGTGTCGTGCACACGCAGCTCGTTCCCGGGCACCGGCTTCGCCGAGATGATCACGGTGTCGCCGCGCTCGACATGCAGCGCCGGATGGTCGTGGTACGCGATGCGCGTCAACGCCGACAGCGGCTCTCCCTGGCTGCCCGTGCACAGGATCAACTGCTCGTTCGGTGGCAGCTCCTCGAGGTCCTGCGGCCGGATCAGCACGCCGTCCGGCACGTCCATGTAGCCGAGGTTGCGCGCGATGTTCGCGTTCTTCCGCATCGAGCGCCCCACGATGCAAACCTGGCGCCCGAGGCCGACCGCGACGTCGACCGCCTGCTGCATGCGGTGCACGTTCGAGGCGAACGACGAGACGAGGATGCGCCCCTCCCGCAGCGGGAAGATCTGCCGGAACGCCTCGCCGACGATCCGTTCGGAAGGCGTGAACCCGGGGCGCTCCGCGTTCGTGGAGTCGCCGAGCAGCAGGTCGACCCCCCGGTTGCCGAGGTCGGCGAGCCTGCCGACGTCCGTCTTCAGCCCGTCGACGGGCGTGTGGTCGAGCTTGTAGTCGCCTGTATGGACGATGCGCCCGGCGGGCGTCTCCAGCACGATCGCGGCCGAGTCGGGAATCGAGTGGGCCATGCGCACGAGCTCGATCCGGAACGACCCCAGCTCGCGCGGCGGATCGTCGGGGTGCACCTCGCGGAGCTCGGCTGCGCGCAGCAGGCCGTGCTCGTCCAGCTTCGACTTGACCAGCCCGAGCGTCAGGCGTGTCGCCCAGACCTCGGGGATGCTCACCTCTCGCATCAGATAGGGCAGCGCCCCGACGTGGTCCTCATGGCCGTGCGTGAGGATGACGGCGCGGATCGCGCTGGCGCGGTCACGGAGGTAGGAGAAGTCGGGCAGGACGAGATCGACGCCGAGGTGCTCGTCCCGCGGGAACGCCAGGCCGGCGTCCACGACGACGATGTCGCCGCCGCACTCGTAGACCGTCATGTTCTTGCCGACCTCGCCGAGGCCCCCGAGCGCGACGATCCTGCAGGTTTCAGCCATCACGGTCCAGTCTAAGGCGCGGACTCCGCCGCGCCGCTGAGAGTCCGATCGACTCGACCTAAGCGGGTGAGGCGATACGGCCGATAGACCAGATGTGGGCCATACGACCCTGGCTTTGCTCCTGGCTGCTGCGATCCTCGTGGGGCTCTTCGAAGACTCCGATCGCGAGCGGCTGCGCGGACCGATCCACACGGACCGTTTCCGGCTCGCGTGCGCCGTCCAGATCGCCGCGGTGATCATGCTCGGCCCGTGGTGGGCCGCGCTCGCCGCCGCCGTCGGGACGGTCGCCGCCGGCCTCTTCCACGGAGTCAGCCCGCGCAAGGTCTGGTTCGACGCGCTCGCTTACAGCGGCGCCGCCTGCGTCGCAGGGCTCTTCTTCCGGCTCGCCGGCGGCGACGTGGGCACCCTGCAATTGCTCGACGACCTGGTCCCGCTCGTGGCCCTCGCAGTCGCATATCTGACCGTGCGCGCCCTGCTGCTCGACGTCGTGTGCGCGCGCGAGAACTTCGACCCACGCCTCGTCCCGAGCGCCGGCGAGGCAGCGCTCGGCGGCGCGATCGCACTGCTGGCGATCGACCATCCGTGGAACGTCGTCGTGCTCGTGCCGCTCGCGATCGCCCTCCACCAGTCCCAGGTACGGCTACGCGGCCTGCAGCGCGAGACGCTGCGCGCGCTGGAGACGTTCGCCAACATCGTCGACGAGCGCGACCCGTCGACGTACCGCCACTCGGTGCGTGTCGCCGGCTACGTGGATTCGCTCGCGCGCGCGCTGCGTTTGCCGTTTTCCGACATCGACCGCCTGCGTTGGGCGGGCCGGTTGCACGATCTCGGCAAGGTCTCGGTGGACGCGTCGGTCCTGCGCAAGCGCAGCGGCCTCGACGGCGCGGAATGGGCGGCGATGCGCCGCCACCCTCGGCTGTCGGCGCGGCTGTTGCAGCGCTTCGAGTTCGTCGCGCCGCAGGCTCACGCGGTCGAGCTACATCACGAGCGGGCCGACGGACACGGCTACTACGGGGTCGGCGGCGACGACCTCCCCCTCGCGTCGCACTTCCTGATCGTCGCCGACAGCTTCGACGCGATGACCACCGACCGCCCCTACCGCAAAGGCCTGTCGCACGAAGCCGCGTTGATGGAGATCGAGAACAACGCCGGCACGCAGTTCCATCCGGCGGTGGCGAAGGCGTTCGTCGCCGTCCAGCGCGGCATCGACCCGGCCGCGGTCCTGACGCCGGACGAGCTGCAGGAGATGCGGCGCGCGTCGGCGCCGTACCGCCTACGCCTCGTCGGCGTCGGCGAGCTCAAGGAGCGGCCGGAGCTGCTGGCGCTAGGCGGCGTCGTGCTCGCGCTGGCCGGGCTCGGCTTCGGCCAGACATGGCTGACGGCGACCGGAGGCGTGTTGGCGCTCGCCGGCCTCGGCCTCCGCGCGGTCGTCCAGGTCCGTGCCGGACGAGCCGTTGCGGCACTGCAGCAGGCTCTCGGCTCGCACGACGAGCACTCCGCGGTCTTCCACCGGGTCGTTGGGGCCATGTCGCCTGCCTGGCACCAGACATGGGCCGGTTTGGTCAAGTGGGACGACGACGGGCTCGGAGGATCGGTCGACGCCGAGACCGGTCAGGACGGGCCCGCGCCCTCGGCGCTGACGAGCTGGCTCGTCCGCGAAGCCGAGTCCGGGCGGGACGCGATCATCGCTCCCGGCGCCGAGCTCGGTGTCGACGGCGTCGCTGTGGCGCTCCCACTCCGCCGCGACAACAGCGCGCTCGTGGGCTTCCTCGCCTTCGTCGCACCGAAGCTGCCGCCGCGCCATGTCGAGCTGGCGCTGCTCGAGTCGCTCGACGACCTCGGTCTCGCGCTCGCCGCGAGGCCGGAGCTAGACGGCGGCGGGAGTCAGCAAGCCGAGCCGCTCGAGACAGTCGCGGATCCGAGCGATTTCGCCCTCGTCCGCTTCGACGAGCGGTAGTCGAAGGCCGCCGACGTCATGACCGAGAAGATTGAGCGCAGCCTTGATCGCGATCGGATTGGTCTGCACCTTCAACAGCTCGTAGACCGGTTCGAGCTCCTGGTCGATCTGTCGCGCCGTGTCGGCGTCGCCCTCGCGGAAGGCGCCGATCATCGCCTTGACACGCGGGCCGACGACGTGCGTGTGCACACAGACGCCCCCGACGGCGCCCAGCTCGAGGAACGGGAACACGAGGTTGTCGTCCCCCGCATAGAGGTCGAGGTCGGTCTCGGCGACGATGCGCCGCGCCTGAGCGAGGTCGTCATACGCCTGTTTGACGGCCCGGACGGTCGGGATCTCGGCGAGCTCGACGATCGTCTCCGGCTCGATGTTGATCACGACGCGACCGGGGATGTTGTACGCGACGATCGGACGGTCGGTGACGTCGGCAATCGCGCGGAAGTGCGCGACGATCCCGCGCGCGGGCGGCTTGTTGTAGTACGGGGTGACGACGAGGAACCCATCTACGCCGAGCTCGTGCGCTTCACGCGTCAGGTGGACGGAGTGAGCGGTGGAGTAGGTGCCGGTTCCGGCGACGACGGTGCCGCGCCCGCGCAGGGCGTCGACGGCGACGCGGAAGAGCTCGAGCCTCTCGTCGTCGGTGAGGTTGGGGCTCTCCCCGGTGGTGCCGGCGACCACGAGCCCATCGGAACCACTCTCGACGAGGTGCTGCGCGAGCTCGCGGAAGCGCTCGAAGTCGACCGCCCCGTCGCGCCCGAACGGCGTGACGACCGCGGTTAGGACCTCACCGAGCACGGCCTCGTAGTCTAGCCCCATGCCTCCGACGATCCGGGACGCCCGGCCGCAGGACGCCGATGCGATCGCCCGCCTGCTCGCGCAGCTCGGCTACCCGACCGAGCCGGAGGCCGTCGAGGGACGCCTCGACCGGCTGCAGGTCGTCGGCGACCGCGTCGCCGTCGCCGAGCTCGATGGGCACGTCGTCGGCCTCGTGCACCTGCAGGTGTCCCCCGCCATCGAGCGCGACCGCCCGGCGGCGAAGCTCGGGGCGCTCGTCGTGGACGAAGCCCACCGCGGACGTGGCATCGGACGCCTGCTCGTCGAGGCGATGGAGGCAGAAGCGCGCCTGCGCGGCTGCGAGCTCGTCTTCCTGACGACCTCGGAACGGCGCGACGACGCACATGCGTTCTACGAGCGGGTCGGGCTCGAGCAGACCGGCCGGCGTTACGGCCGCACGCTCAACGAGTAGTCGACCCACTGAGAGCGCTTCGCGCCCACGCGGTCGTACACGCGCTGGGCGCGCTCGTTGTCCGGCGCCGTCTGCCACGTCAGCTCGGCGGCGCCGTGGCTTCTGCACTCGTCGACGCACGCGTGGATCAGCAGCTCGGCGGCGCCGGTTCCGCGCGCAGCGGGCGCCACGAAGAGATCGTTCATCACGCCGATGCGCGACGCGATCGTCGTCGCCCAGCTCCAGTAGATCGTCGCGAACCCGAGCGCCTCTGCCCCGTCGCGCGCGAGGAGCTGGACACCGTCGCGCTCCGGATCCGCGATCAGTGCGCGCGACAGCGCGAGCAGCTCGTCGTCGGACGGCGTCACCTCGTAGAAGTCGCAGTAACCGCGCACGAGCGGCAGCAGCTCCGCGAGATCCTGCTCGGCCACACGCGAGATCTCGATCACAGCAGCTGCTCGAGCCCGACGGTCAGGCCGGCGGGCAGCGTGGGCAGCTTCTCGAGGGCGAGCAGAACCCCCGGCACGAAGGCCTCGCGCGAGAACGTGTCGTGGCGAATCGTCAGCATCTGGCCCTCCGTGCCGAACACGACCTCCTGGTGTGCGACCAGGCCAGGCAGGCGGACGGAGTGCGTCGGCGGGTCGGTTCCCATCATCGCCGCCGTCGCCTTCGCGGTGCCCGACGGTGCGTCTTTCTTCCCTTGCTCGTGCATCTCGATGATCTCGGCGTCCGGCAGATGCTCGGCCGCCTCGCGCGCGAACCGCATCATCAAGACGGCGCCGATCGCGAAGTTCGGCCCGTAGAAGCACGCGATGCTGTGCTCGCGCGCCAGCGCGTCGATCGGCGGCTGCTCGAAGCCGCTCGTCCCGATCACGCACGGAATGCCGTGCTCGAGCGCGGCGCGAACGTTGCCCTCGACCGCATCGGGAACGGTGAAATCGACCATCGTCTCGGCTGCGTCGAGCTCGACCAGCTCGTGCCCCGCCGCCTCGAGCGCAGGCGAGAGCACGCGCCCCACCTTGCCGCTTCGGCCGTTGAGGACGACCTTCACGCAGCGCGCGCGAGCACGGACGGGTTGATCCGCCGCACCGCTGCGCGAAAGACCCGCTCGCTCGGCCCGATCCCCGCTACCGAGAGTCGCTCGGGGGCGAACAGCAGTCCCGCGAGCTCCGAGACCTCGTCCGCCTCGACCCGCTCGATCTCCGCGATGATCCGCTCGAACGACAGCAGCTCGGTGTCGGTCACGAGCGACTTGCCGAGCCGGCTCATGCGGTTGGACGTCGATTCCATCGAGAGCATGATCCGGCCCTTCAGGTTCTCCTTCGCGCGCGCGATCTCGTTCGCCTTCAGGTTGCCGGCGGCGATGTCGGCGAGCTGCTCGGCAGTGATCTCGAGGCACGGCAGCAGGTTCTCTTCGCGCGTCCCGATGTACACGCCGACGAGGCCTGTGTCGGTGTACTGCGAGGCATACGAATAGACCGAGTACGCCATCCCGCGCTTCTCGCGGATTTCCTGGAAGAGCCGCGACGACGCCGACCCGCCGAGGATCGAATCGAGGATCGAGGCGGCGAAGCGGCGCCGGTCGGACCGCGCGATGCCCGGCGCGCCGACGCAGACGTGGTACTGCTCGGTGTCCTTCTTCGCGAAGACGAGGCCGGGCGGCGGTGCCTTCACCAGCGGGCGGCGCACGCGCGGCCCGCCGGCCGGCGGCCGCTGCTGGCTCTGCGCGCGCTGCAGCATCCGCACGAGCTTGTTGTGCTCGAGGTTGCCGGCCGCGGCGATGACGACGTTGCCGCCGGCGTAGGTCTGCCGGTGGTACGTCGAGAGCACCCGCTTCGTCACGGTCGAGATCACGTCGGCAGTGCCGATCACCGGCCGCCCGAGAGCGTGGCGTCCGAACACGGCCTCGGAGAAGAGGTCGTGCACGAGCTCCTGCGGCGTGTCCTCGTACATCGCGATCTCCTCCAGCACCACTGCACGCTCGGAATCGAGGTCGGAGAACGCCGGCGCGAAGACCATGTCCGTCATGACGTCGAGCGCCGTCTGCACATACGCGTCGGGCACCCGCGCGTAGACCATCGTGTGCTCGCGCGACGTCGCGGCGTTCAGCTCGCCGCCCAGGCCGTCGAAGATCTCGGCGATCTGCTGGGCCGTGTACGAGCGCGAGCCCTTGAACAGCAGGTGCTCGATGAAGTGCGAGACCCCGGCCTTGGCGTCTGTCTCGTCGCGCGCGCCGGCGCCGATCCAGAAGCCGAGCGCGACGGAGCGTACGCCCGGGACGCGCTCGGAGATGACTCGTTCGCCGGAGTCGAGCTCGGAGAGGACGTACTTCTGCACGGCCTCATTATTGCGAGTGGGCCTCGATGAGCCGGTCCACCAGGTCGTGGATCTCCTGGAGCGAGAGCTCCGCGGCCGTGTGGGGATCGACCATCGCCGCGTGGTAGACGTGCTCGCGGCTGCCGGTCAGGGCCGCCTCGACCGTCAGTTCCTGGACGTTGACGTTCGTCCGGATCAGGGCCGCGAGCTGCGGCGGGAGCGCCCCGACGGCCTCCGGCGTGATCCCGCGTGCGTCGGCCACGCACGGGACCTCGACGCAGCACTCCGGCAGGTTGTCGATCAGGCCCTCGTTCATGACGTTGCCGTTGAAGCGGAACGGCTCGCCCGTTTCGAGCGCGTGGATGATGTGTGCCCCGTACTCGTCGCTGCGCCCCCGGGCGAGCTCTGTCGGGACCGGCCGTGCGAGCTGTTCCTCGCAGCGGCGCAGGTACTCGTCGAGCGGCACGTTGAACTGGGCGATGAGCTTCGGCTTCGCGCTCTTGATGAACCACGGCACGTACTCGGCGAGATGCTCGGACGATTCCGTGCAGAAGTAGCCGAAATGCCGCAGCACCTCGTAGCGCACGCGGTTCCACTCGGGGATGTCGCGCTTCGACCGGAGCTCGGGATAGACGTCGCGGCTCCGGTGCGTGAGCTCGAGGTAGAAAGCCAGGTGGTTGATGCCGGCGCATCGGTACTCGAGCGCCTCGATGCCGAGATCGGCCGCGAGCTCGCGCGCGGTGCCCTGGACGGAGTGACAGAGGCCGACCGTGCGGATCGGGCTCGCGCGCGCCGCCGCCCAGCAGAGCATCGCCATCGGGTTGACGTACTGCAGCAGCACCGCGTCCGGACAGACCTCCTCCATCTCGCTGCAGAGCTCGAGGAGGACGGGGATCGTCCGCAGGCCGCGCATGATCCCGCCGATGCCGAGCGTGTCCCCGATCGTCTGGCGCAGACCGAAGCGCGCCGGCACCTCGAAGTCGATGACCGTCGCGGGACGGTAGCCGCCGACCTGGAACATCGTGAGCACGTAGTCGGCGCCCGCGAGCGCCGCACGCCGGTCGAGCGTTGCCTCCACCGGCACACCGGCGGCCGCGGTCATCCGCTCCGTTGCGCGCAGACGCTCGGCGTCGATGTCCATGAGCGCGACGGTGAGGCCGTCGGCGAGGTCGGGGAAGCTCACGAGATCGCTGATGAGCGTGCGCGCGAAGACGGTCGAGCCTGCGCCGATCAGCGTGACCTTCACTACGTTGCGATCGTATGACGGCGACGGTGCGGGCGCCCGGGCGCGTGAACCTGATCGGCGAGCACACCGATTACAGCGGTGGTCTCGTCCTGCCCGTCGCGATCCAGCTCGGAATCACGGTGGCGTTCGAGCCCGCCGACCGGCTCGAGCTCGACGCGCCCGGCGGCGAGCCTTATGCGGCCGCCGTCTGGGACGAGTTGGCGGCGCTCGGCCGGCGCGACGTCGGACTGCGCGGTGCGGTCGACGCCGACCTGCCGCAGGGCGCCGGGCTCGGCTCGTCCGGCGCGTTCGAGGTGGCGGTGGCGCTCGCCCTCTGCGACGTCGCCGGCCTCGAGCTCGAGCCGTTGGAGCTCGCGCAGGCATGCCGGCGCGCCGAACAGCGCGCAGTCGGAGTGCCGTCTGGGATCCTCGACCAGGCTGCCTCACTGCTCGGGCGCGCGGGCCATGCGCTGCTCCTGGACTGCGCGACGCTCGAGCACCGCTGGGTGCCGCTCCCGCAGGACGTCGCCATCCTCGTCCTCGACTCGGGCGAGCGCCACTCCCTCGAAGCTTCGGGGTATGCCGACCGGCGCCGGGAGCTCGAACGCGGCGACCCGCGGCGCGTGCGCCACGTCCAGACGGAGAACGCGCGCGTCCGCGAGATGGTCGCAGCGCTCGAGCGCGGCGACCCGGCCGCCCTCGGCCCCATCTTCGCCGCGGGCCATGCGAGCCTGCGCGACGACTACGAAGTGTCGACGCCTACGCTCGATGCGCTCGTCGCGACGGCGCTCGCCGCAGGCGCGTTCGCGGCGCGGATGACCGGCGGCGGCTTCGGCGGCTCGATCGTCGCGCTCGCCGAGCCCGCGCGGGCGGAGGATGTGCTCGCGCACGCAGGCGTCGACGGCTGGATCGTCCGCTCCTCGGACGGAGCTATTCGACGCAGAACGGGTTCGACTCCGGATCGCGCATGACCGTCCACGTGCGCTCGTCGTCGGACTTCGTCTCCTCGACGCGCGCGCCGAGGCCCGTGAGCCGCTCGAGCTCCGCCTCCCGGTCGTCGGCGAGGAAATCGAGGTGGATCGGATACGAGTCGGGGCGTGACCTCTCGCGGCGCTGAAAGAGGAAGCGCGGACGGCTCGTCGGCGTCTCGCGCGTGACGTAGAAGGACTCCGTCTCCCGCTCGTCCATGCCGGCGTCGAGCAGCTGCCGGACGAAGCCGTGGTCGATCGGCTCGTCCGGCCAGCCGAGCGCACTCGCCCAGAACTTCCCGAGCGGGATCGGGTTGGCGCAGGAAAAGGTGACGTTGCCGATGCGCCGCGCGGCGGTGTTCGGCGGCGACTGGATGCAGAAGCCGTTGCCTTCGGGGTCGCGCATCACCGTCCATGTCTCGGACAGGTCGCCGATCTGGTGCGACTTCGTCTCGACGAGCCTGCCGCCGAGCTCGAGGATCCGCCGCAGCTCGGCCTCCCGGTCCGGGACGTTGACGTCGAGGTGGATGGGCAGCTCGATCGTCGGCGACTTCTCGCGCTCGTTGAAGAAGAGCTCCGGCCCGTCGCCGCGGCCGAAGTAGGCTCCGCCGTCGGGAACCGGCGAGTAACCGTCGAGCAGCGCGGTCCAGAACTCGGCGACGCGCTGCGGCTCGGCGCAGTGGAACGTGATGTGGTTGAGGCGGAGCACTACGGCAGTGGCAGTTTGCCCCTTGCGCGGACGCAGTCGTCGACGTACAGCGCAGTGCCGAGGTCGCCCGTCCACAGCGCGTAGCGGCCCCGGCCATACCGTGCCCGTGCCCGCTCGACCTGCGCGACAGCGTGCATCGCGAACGCGCGGGCGCGCGCAAGCCACAGCTCGTCGCCGGTCCGCTCGAACACGGCGAGGAGCGCGTAGCCGTTTCCGGCCGTCCCGTGACAGAGCCCTGCACCCTTCCGAAGCGGGCCGGCGAGCCACGTCAGCTCGCCCCCTGCGACGGCTAGGCCGGCGTCCATGAACGGCGCAAGCGTCGCGACGATCCCGGGCGCGCCGTGGCACCACTGCGTGCGTATGAGCCCGTCGCGCTGAGCGTCGAGCCGCGTCCGCGCCAGCGGCGGCCAGTTGACGAGGTCGCCCTCGCGGACGGCAAAGCGTTCGAGCGTCTCCGTGCTGTCCGCGACGCCCTCGAGCGCGAGCACGCATCCGGCGAACCCGTGCGCAGGCCCGAGGTACTGGTCGATGCGGTCGTAGAGACGCTGCGTCCAAAGGCCGTCCTCTCCGCGCTGCGCCCGCAGCCACTCGACACTGGGTGTGACGTCGAGGCCGAGCTCACGGCCGGCAAGGATCGTGCCGGGGCTCCCCCACATCAGCTCGCAACGCTCGTCCTGCGCGTTCTCTCCGATGAGGGCCGCGAGCCGCTCTAGATTCTCCGTCGACGGAGCGAGCCGTTGCAGCACGAGCCGGATGCCCGCTTCGCCCCCCCACAAGCTGCGGTCGCTGTCCTCCTCGGCCTCGAGACACGCCTCGAGGTACGGCGCCCAATTGCGGTCGGAGCCGAGTCGTTCGAGGGCCGCGACGACGCCCGACCCGCCGAGGTACAGCGTTCGGGGCTTCGCCGGCGCCCATCCGTCCTCGTCGAGCGGGTGCAGCAGCCATCCGTCGTCGAACGCCTGCTCGGCGTCCACGGCGATGGCCGCGATCGCCGCACGCGCACGCTCCGCGCTCCAGGGTGTGCCAGTGAGCGGCTCGTGGGCGTCCGGTGAGAAGAGCAACGGGGCCCGGACCCTAAAGAGGCCGGGCCCCGCTCAGCTAGCTGCGCTCGCGGTCTCGGCCGCCACGGCCGCCGCGGCCGCCCCGCCGATCGCGGTCGCCGCGGGGACGCTCTTCCGTCCGCTCGCGCGGCGGCGCGTTCTTCGCGCGCTCGATCAGCTCCTCCGGTGAGACGGTGCTGCCGTTCTCGTGCTTCAGGATCAGCTTGAGGCCGATGCGGCCGCGTGCCTTGTCCACCTCCTGCACGATCACGTCGAGAATGTCGCCCCGGTTGATCACGTCCTCGATGTGGCCGACGCGACCGGGCCCGACGTTCGAGACGTGGAGCAGGCCGTCCGTGCCCTTCTTGAGCTCCACGAACGCGCCGAACTGCGTGGTCTTCACGACCTTCGCGTTGTGGAACTCGTCGCCGACCTCGGGCTCCTTCGTCAGCGACTCGATCGCCGAGATGGCGGCGGCCGCCTTCGTGCCGTCGGTGGCGTAGATGAGGATCGTGCCGTCCTCCTCGATGTCGATCTGCACCTCGTACTCGGACTCGAGCGCGCGGATCGTCTCGCCGCCCTTGCCGATCACCATGCCGATCTTCTCCTGGTCGATCTTGACCGTCGAGATGCGCGGGGCGTTGACGTTCAGCTCCGAGCGCACCTCGGGGATCGCCTCGAGCATCTTGTCGAGGATCGTCGAGCGGGCTTCCTTCGCCTGCTCGAGCGCCTTCTCCATGATCTCGCGCGTGACGCCCGTGATCTTGATGTCCATCTGCAGCGCTGTGATGCCCTCGCGCGTGCCGGCCACCTTGAAGTCCATGTCACCGAGGTGATCCTCGGCGCCCTGGATGTCGGTGAGGATGACGTAGTCGTCGCCCTCCTTGACAAGGCCCATCGCGATGCCGGACACCGGCTGCTTGATCGGCACGCCCGCATCCATGAGCGCGAGCGTCGAGCCGCAGACCGAGCCCATCGACGACGAGCCGTTCGACTCGAGCGTCTCGGACACGATCCGGATCGTGTACGGGAACTCCGACGCCGGCGGGATCATCGCCTCGAGCGCGCGCTGTGCGAGCGCACCGTGGCCGATGTCACGCCGCTTCGGGCCGCGCATGAAGCCGGTCTCCCCGACCGAGTAGGGCGGGAAGTTGTAGTGGTGCATGAAGCGGCGGTCGGTCTCGAGCGAGAGGTCGTCGATGCGCTGGCCCTCCTTCGCCGTCCCGAGCGTCAGCAGCGACATGATCTGCGTCTGCCCGCGCGTGAACAGGCCGGAGCCGTGCGTGCGCGGCGAGACGCCGACTTCGCAGCTGATCGGCCGGATCTCCTCCGGGCTGCGCCCGTCGGGCCGGTTCTTGTCGACCGCGATCTTGCGGCGGACGAGCTCCTTGTAGATCGCCTCGGCCGCCCGCTTGACGTAGTTCTTCGTCAACGAGTCCTTCGCCGTCGCCGCTTCGCCCTCGCCCACCGACGGGCCGACCGGGAACGGCAGCTCGACGGTGTCGACGATGCGATCGAACAGCAGCTGCCGCTTCGCCGACTTGAGCTCCTTCGAGTCCTGCTCCGCGTCGGTCAGCGCGCGAAGGTCGGTCTCGAACTGCTCACGCACCGGCTGCATGACGGCTTCGAGGCGGAGACGCTCGAGCACGGTCGCGAGGCTCATCTTGCGCTGCGTCTGCGTGAGCACGTCGTCTTCGGTCGAGTCCATGCTCAGCCGCGGCAGCGCCTCTTCGACGGCAGCATCCGCCGCGCGCAGGCCTTCGGCCTTGATGCGGTCGCGGATCGCGTCGGGATGCTCGCTCTCGATCTCCTCGGTGACCGAGTCGTCGAGCCACTTCGCCTTGCCCGCCTGCCGCTGCAGGTCGAGCTGCGCCTCGCACAGCTTCTTGATCTCGCTGTGGGCGAGGTCGAGCGCCTCGAGCAGCTTGTCCTCCGGCACCTCGTTCGCGCCGGCCTCGACCATCGTCAGGCCCTCTTGCGTGCCGACGACGATCAGGTCGAGCTCGGCCTGCTCCTCCACCTCCGGGAGCGTCGGGTTGACGACGAGCTCACCGTCGATGATGCCGATGCGCACGGCGCCGACCGGTCCGATGAACGGCAGCGGCGAGACCATCAGCGCCGCCGATGCTCCGTTGATGCACAGGATGTCGTGCGCGGTGACCAGGTCGGCGCTCAGCACCGTGCAGATCACCTGCGTCTCGTTCTTGTAGCCCTTCGGCCACAGCGGCCGGATCGGGCGGTCGATCATCCGCGCGGTGAGGATCGCGCGCTCCGTCGGCCGTCCTTCGCGCTTGAAGAAGCCGCCCGGAATCTTGCCGGCGGCGTACATCCGCTCCTCGACGTCGACCGTGAGCGGGAAGAAGTCCGCGCCTTCGCGCGGCTCCATCCGGCCCTGCGCGGTCGCGAGCACCATCGTGTCGCCCGACCGGACGACGACGGCGCCGTCGGCCTGCTTCGCGAGCTTGCCCGTCTCGAAGGTAATCTCGCGCCCGCCCACCGTCACGCTGACGTGGGCTTGGCGCTCAGTGGCAATCGCCATATGTCTGTTCCTCCACTCTGCTTAGCGAGAGTGGGGACTCGAGTCAGCGTCGCGGACGGCGCTCGCTCGAATCTCCACCCTCTCGTTAGTTCGGGACTACCTGCGCAGCCCCAGTTCCTTGATCAGTGCCCGGTACCCCTCCAGGTTGTGCTTCTGGAGATAGTTCAGGAACCGACGACGGCGGCCCACGAGCTTGAGCAGCCCGCGCCGGGAATAGTGATCCTTCGGATGCGACCGCAGGTGTTCGGTCAACTCGTTGATCCGCTGCGTCAGCAGCGCGACCTGCACCTTGGTCGAGCCCGTATCGGTCTGGTTCGCCCCGTGCTTCTGGACGATCTCCTGCTTGGCTTCCTTCGTGAGGGTCATGCCTCTCCTTTGTCTCGTCAGTCCCAGCAATCCGCCGGAAGCAGGCGGAAAGCCGCGGCTGCGTCGCGGGACAGGGTAGCAACGATCAGGTGAGGAGCAGCTTCCCGATTCGGCGGCCGGCGATGCTCATGCCGATCGCGCCGAAGGCAACCAGGTAGACGACGTTCACCCCCTGATACCAGCCGACGACGCCGAGCATCAGTCCACGGATCAGCGAGATCGCGTTGTAGAGGGGTGTGCAGCGGACGACGATCTGCAGCCAGCCCGGATAGACCGACAGCGGGTAGAACGTCGCCGAGAACAGGAACATCGGCAGCTGGATCAGGTTCACGAACTCGAAGTCCTGCCATGTCCGCATGAAGGTCGCGCCGGCCATCCCCATTCCCGCGAACGCGAAGCCGACGAGCAGGGCCGCCGGGAGGGCGAGCACCGCCCACGGCGACTCGACGAGGCCGAGTACGGCGACGGTGATGAGGAACGCGATCGCGTAGAGCAGTCCGCGGAACAGCGCCCACGCGGTCTCGCCGACGGCGACGTCTCTCGGGCCGAGCGGCGTCGCCAGCACCGCGTCGTACAGCCTCATGTACTTCATTCGCCAGAACACGCTCGACGAGTCGTAGATCGCGCCGTTCATGGCGGCCGTCGCCAGCAGCGCCGGCGCGATGAAGCTCGCGTACGAGATCAGCTCGCCGTTCGGGCCCGGCACCTTGCCGACGAAGTGCCCGAGCCCGACACCCATCGACAGCAGGTAGAAGAGCGGCTCGAAGAAGCCGGAGAGGATGACCAGGAAGTGACTGCGGTGTGCGCGCGCGTTGCGCTCGAACAGGGCCGCGCCGCGCGGGAGCGCGATCGCCGTCACTTGAGCAGCCTCCTGCGGTACGTGTACAGCGCGCACGCGAGCCCGGCGACCGCCCACGCAGCCAGATACACGACGTGCCCGAGCGCGAGCGGCCAGTGCACACGGCCGAGCGTGAGCGAGCGGCAGAGGTCGACGCCGTGCCACGACGGCGTCGCGTACGCGATCCAGCGGAGCACCTCCGGCAGGCGCGAGACAGGAAAGAACGTTCCCGAGAACAGGAACATCGGCACGAGCGCGAAGCGGTTGACGACGACGAACGCACTGTCCTCCTGACGCGTGGCGGCATACGCCGCCGTCGGCGCCGAGAAGGCGAGCCCGATCAGGAAACAGGCCGGGAGCGCCAGGATGCCGAGCGGCGAGAGAATCGCGCCGAACGCCGCGATCACGGCCAGATAGACCGCGCAGCTCGAGACGACGCGGGTCGTCATCCACGCCTGATGGCCGAACACGATGTGCCGGATCTCGAGCGGGGTCGCGAGCATCGCGAAGTATGCGCGCGTCCAGCGGATCGATCCGAGCACCGGCCACATCGCCTCGTTCGCGCCCACCTGCATCGCCGTGGCCGCGAGCACGCCCGGCGCGACGTACGCGAGGTAATCGACCCCCTCGGGCGTCGTGCCCGACTTGTTGACGAGCGTGCCGAGCCCGATCCCGAGGGCCCCGAGGTAGAAGACCGGGCTGATCACGCTTGTTGCGACGGAGCCGCGCCACGTGCGCCGGTATGCCGTCAGCCAGAACTCGTACGTGCGAAGCGCGTAGCTCACTCGTCGACGAGGGTCCGTCCCGTCAGATGGAGGAACACGTCCTCGAGCGTCGACCGGCGCACGAGCGTGCTCTGGGGATTGACGCCGAGCTCGTGGATGCGGTCCGCCGTGAGGTCGCCGTCGTCCGTGTACAACATGAGCCGGCCGCTCAGAATCTCGACGCGCCGCGCGAGCCCGTTGACGCGGTCCGCCAGGTCGGCCGGCGGCTGCTCCGCCGCGAAGCGGAGCTCGACGACCTCACGTGTGGAATAGCGGCGGATCAGCTCGACAGGCGACCCCTCCGCGGCGATCTTGCCCTTGTCCATGACGACGAGTCGGTCGCAGAGCTGCTCGGCCTCGTCCATGTAGTGCGTCGTCAGCAGCAGCGTCGCGCCCGCGTGCTTGAGGGCGTGGAGGCGGTCCCAGACGACGTGGCGCGCCTGTGGGTCGAGACCCGTCGTCGGCTCGTCCAGCAAGAGGATGTCCGGCTCGTTGATCAGCGAGCGCGCGATCGTCAAGCGCCGCTTCATCCCACCGGACAGCGGCTCCACCTTGGAGTCGATGCGCTCGTCGAGCTGCACGAACTCGAGCAGGCGCTCGGCGCGCTCGTGGAGGACACTCCGCGAGATCCCGAAGTAGCGCCCGTAGATGAGCATGTTCTCGCGCACGGTGAGCTCCATGTCGAGCGTGTCCTCCTGCGGCACGACGCCCAGGCGCGCGCGCACGTCCGCTCCACTCTTCACCGGGTCGAGGCCGAGCACCCGCAAGGTGCCGCCGCTGGGCGGCGAGACGCACCCGATCATGCGCATCGTCGAGCTCTTTCCGGCGCCGTTCGGCCCGAGAAACCCGAACGCCTCGCCCTTCTGAACGTCGAAGTCGATCTCGTCGACGGCGACGAGATCGCCGAAGTGTTTGACCAGCCCCCGTGCATGGACGAGCGGCAGCTCCGCGGCCGCGTTCACGACCTGCAAACTACCCGCCGTAATGGACGCAGGCGTAGCCGCAGGACATCCCGCAACGACGGCTGCCGGCGTTCAGGTCCTGGCCGACGGCGGGAGCGCGGCCGACGCCGCCGTCGCAGCGGCGCTTGCCTCGTGCGTCGCGGAGACGGTGATGACGGGCCTGCTCGGCGGCGCGCATGCGATCTACTTCGACGCCGCGACAGGGCGCGCCCGCAACCTCGACTGCTTCGTCGCCGTCCCGGGGCTCGGCGGGGAGCGGCGCGACGCCCAGTTGGTCGAGCTCGAGGTGCCGTTCGGCTCGGAGCTCGTGCACTACGCGATCGGTCCCGCGTCATTTGCTGTTCCGGGGCTGCCGGCCGGGCTGGTCGCGTTGTGGGAAGCACACGGCCGCCTCTCCTGGCCGCGGCTGGTGGAGCCTGCGCTCGGGCTCGCCGAGTCGGGCGTCGATTTTCCGCCGGCGCACGCGGCATGTCTCGCGATGCTCGCCCCGGTGATGACGATGAACGAGGGCGCTGCGATCTACTCCCCCGGCGGCCGGCTGCTGGAGGCCGGCGCGCGGCTCGAGCAGCCCGGCCTCGCCGCAGCCCTGGGCGCGCTGGCGGATGATCCCGCGTCGGTCTACCGCGGCGCGATCGGCGAGCAGCTGCTCGAGCTCTGCCGCGAGCGCGGCGGCCTCGTCACGCAGGCCGACCTCGAGGCCTACGAAGCGGGCTGGAGCGAGCCCGTCCGCGTCCCGTACCTGCAGGTGCAGCTGCTGACGCGGTCCGGGCTCTCGGGCGTTCCCGAGACCATCCCGCGGCTGCCGCGGCTCGCCGAGCTGAGCGAGACCGACCGCGTGCTGGCGCTCGTGGACGTGCTCGAAGCCGCGAGCTCCGGCGGCGGGGACACGACCAACGTCAGCGTCGTCGACGCGGACGGGAACGCCTGCGTGATCACGAGCAGCCTGGGCCTCGGCTCGGGCGACTTCGTCCCGGGCCTCGACCTGCACCTGAACAGCATGCTCGGCGAGGCCGACCTGCTCCGCGGCCGGCTCGAGCCGGGCGCTCGGATGGGCAGCATGATGGCGCCGACGCTCGCGGTCGACGGCGAGCGACCGGTGCTGGCGGCCGGGGCTGCCGGCGGGACGCGGCTCAGGACCGCGCTGCTCGGAGTCGTCGCCGGCGTGCTGGACGAGCATCTCTCACCCGATGCCGCGATCGCTCGTCCACGCTTCCACCCCGCTCCGGAGGTCGTGAACGCAGAGCCCGGTGTCGACGAGACGGCCCTCGCGGTGCTCGAGGAGCGCGGTCGCAACGTGCGGCGCTGGCCCGCACAGCACCACTACTTCGGCGGCGTCAGCTTGGTCAGCCGGACCGGGGCGGCTGCCGACCCGCGGCGGAACGGCTCGGCGGCGACGCTTCCCTGACCGGCGCCGGCGGTGACGTGGCCATCCAGCCGACGTACCCACAGTCGGGGCAGCCTGGGTTCTCTCGCACCGTGCCGCCCGCCAGCGGCTTGGCGTACACGGCGCCACATTCGAGACAGCGGACGCTCTCCACTATCGCCAGCTGCGGACCCTCGTCACCCGTTGTGGGACTCACGCCTAGAAGACACCGGAGTTTGCGGAAACTTGCGAGCCGCTCGTAGCGGGAATTACGAGATTCCTGCCGGATCGGATGTCACACGGGACGCTCAGCGGCCCGGGTGGCCTCCACGTCCTGTGCGATCTGCGCGACGAGCTCGGCCTCCGATCCGAACGCCCGTTCGTCCCGGAGCCGCAGCCAGAGCTCGACAACCAGCCGCTGGCCGTAGAGGTCGCCCTCGAAGTCGAGCAGGTGTGGCTCGATCCGGCGCTCCTCCCCGGCGTAGTGCGGATTGACGCCGATCGAGATCGCGGCGCGGCGCCCCCGCGCAGCACCGGCGTAGATGCCGTACGCAGGGACGAGCAGCTCCGGCGGCGTTGCGAGGTTCGCCGTCGGATAGCCGAGCGTGCCGCCGCGCTGGTCGCCGAGGACGACCGTGCCGTCGAGCTCGGCAGGGCGCCCCAGCAGCTGGGCGGCCCCGACGACGTCGCCGTCACGAAGAAGGGTTCGAATCCGCGTGGACGACACGCCGTCGAGCAGAGGCACTGGACGCACGTCGAACCCGAGCCGGTCGAGCGATTCCGCGTCGCCGGCCGCGGCGCGGCCGAAGCGGAAGTTCTCCCCGACGACGATCGTCTCGGTGCCGATCCTTCGCAGCACGTCGTCGGCGAACTGCTGCGGCGACAGCGCCGCGACAGCGGGCGTGAAGTTCACGACGAGGACTTCGTCGATCCCGGCCGACTCGAGCAGCTCGAGACGGCGTTCGAGCGTGGACAGGAGCTCGACATGGTTTCCCAGGACGAGGCGCGGATGCGGCCAGAACGTGACGACCGTCGTCGTGGCTCCGACCGCGCCGGCGGTATCGA
>MNJC01000090.1 GCA_001920085.1 Actinobacteria bacterium 13_1_20CM_4_69_9 | reverse complement strand
TCGAGCAGATGTCGCCGTGGGAGTACCAGACGATCCGCCGTGTGCTCGGCCACGGCAGCGGGTTCGACTCACCGGGGTTTCGCGAGGTGCGGCGCGTCACGCCGCCGCTCGGGGAGGCGTTCGAGCAGGCGATCGCGGGCGCCGGGCTCGACATGGTCGAGGTGTACGTCCAGGGCCGCGAGCACGAGCAGCTCTACCAGCTCGCCGAGGCACTGGTCGAGTGGGACGAGCGCGTGACGATGTGGCGCATCCGCCACTACAAGGTGGTGGCGCGCATCATCGGCGATCAGGTTGTCGGAACGCAGGGGACGCCGGTCGAGGTGCTCGGAAAGATGATCCACCACAACTTTTTCCCGGCACTGTGGCGCGCGCGCAATCAGCTCACTGCGCGCGCAAAGGAAGAGGAAGCCGACGAAACGGAGGTGCCCGGCCATGGCCGTTGAGGTTGCGACGCTGCGCCAGGAAGTGACGGAGCTCCTGCAGGAGCTCATTCGCATCGACACGACGAACCCGCCGGGCAACGAGACCCCCGCAGCGGAGCTGCTGCGCAGCTATCTCGAAGACGCGGGCGTCACCTGCGAGCTGTACGCGAAGATCCCCGAGCGCGCGAACCTCGTCGCGCGCATCCCAGGTCGGGGCGACGGTCCCGCGCTGCTCTTCCTTTCCCACACCGACGTCGTGCTCGCAGACGCGTCGGAGTGGAGCGCCGACCCGTTTGGCGGCGAGTTGCGCGACGGCGAGGTTTGGGGGCGCGGCGCGCTCGACATGAAGGGGCAGGTCGCGGCGGAAGCCGTTGCGATCGCGTCGCTGGCGCGCGAGGGCTTCGAGCCGGCGGGCGATCTGATCTTCTGCGCGACTGCAGACGAGGAGGTCGGCGCGGGCTTCGGCGCGTCGTGGCTCTGCGAGCACCACGGCGACGCCGTCCGGTGCGACTACCTGATCAACGAAGGCTCGGGAGATCGCGTCGAGCCCGGCGGCAACGCCTACTACCTGTGCTCGGTGTCGGAGAAGATGAGCGCGCCCTTCAGGTTGCGCGTGCACGGCCGCAGCGGCCACGCGTCGATGCCGGGCATCGCCGACAACGCGCTCGTGAAGGCGGCGCCGCTGATCGAGGCGCTCGGCGCCTACGAGCCAGAGCAGCAGCTCATCCCCGAGGTCGAGGCGCTGCTCGAGACGGTGACGGGCGTGCGGCCGACATCGCCGGCCGGGGTGCTCGAGCAGGCCCGCGGCGTCGCGCCGTTGCTCGCAGAGATGGTCGAGCCGCTGCTGTCGATGACGCTGTCGCCGACGATGGCGAATGCGTCCCAGAAGCGCAACGTCATCCCGGCGACCTGCGACGTCACCGTCGACAGCCGCTTGCTCCCGGGGATGACGGTCGACGAGCAGCAGGCGATCGTCCGGGAAGTGCTCGGCGAGGGCGACTACGAGGTGACGTCGCTCGAGTCGCACGGCGGGACGCGCTCCGAGATCGAGACGCCGCTGTGGGACGCGGTCTCGGCATGGGTGGAGAGCGTGGATCCGGGCGCAAAGCCCGCGCCCGTCTGCGTGCCCGGCTTCACCGACAGTCACTGGTTCCGCGAGGCGTTCGGGACCGTCGCGTACGGGTTCTTCCCGTCGCGCGTGATGCCGATCGAGACCGCGGCGCGCCTGATCCACTCCGCGGACGAGCGTGTCCCGGTCGAGGATCTGGAGCTCGGTGTCGACTTCCTGCGGCATGCTGCTCGAACGCTGCTGGGGCCGGCCGGGTAACCCGCAGCAGAGAGCGGCGCCGCAGTGACGCGCCGCGGCGCTACTCTCGGATTCGTGAGCGAGGAGAAGATCCGCCTCGGTGGGATGGCGCTTGCCAACGGCGTGCTCGTGCACGGGCCGACGGCGTGGGCGTGCGCGGTTCGCACGGACGACGGTGAGCTGAAGGTCGTCGCCCGGCGCAAGCGCTTCAGCGGCGCGAGCGTGGAGAGCCCGCTGCTTCGCGGGCCGGCGCGGCTGGCGGATGCGCTCTCGATCGTTCCGCAGATTCGCAGTGCCCTGCCCGAGGCGAGGCTGCCGTTCCAGCGCAAGGGCGTGCTCGCGACGATGCTCGTGAGCGCGGTTGCCGTCCGAATCGTCCGCACGTCGCGGCTCGGGCCGGCTGCGCAGGAGCTGATGAGCGGGTTGCTCTCCGTTGCGCCGGCTGCGCTCGCGCTGCGCGGCGCCGACGTCGCCGCGTACCACGGCGCGGAGCACATCTCGATCGGGACGTACGAGCACGGTGAGCGCGCGCAGCGCGAGCACGAGCGCTGCGGCTCGCACCTGATCGGGCCGCTGCTCGCCACGACGGCGCTCGGCAACACGCTTGCCTCCCACGCACCGGCGCACATGCGCACGGCAGCGCGTCTCGGCGCGCAGTTCGCGGCTGTGGCCGCGTCGACGGAGATCTTCGGGTGGATGGTTCGCAACCCGGACAAGCGGTTGGCCCGGGCGCTCGCCAAGCCCGGCCACGAGCTGCAGCACCGCGTCGCGACGGCAGAGCCGACGCCCGCGCAGATCGAGGTCGCGGAGGCCGCCCTCGCGGCGTGCCTCGAGCTCGAGCGCAGCTGAATGGCCGTCGGCGAGCGCACACGGGAGCGGCTCTCGCCGGAGGTCTTCGACCTACCCGTGGAGAAGATGCGCGCGGGTTATTACACCGACGCGTACTTCAACCACGCGCGCGCGACGCTGCTGCAGGACGGACGGCGTCCGCGCGTCGTGATGCAGGTCTTCCAGAAGAAGGACTCCTATCTCGGCGGCATGGACGAGGCGATCGCGATCCTCAAGCTCTGCTCGCACGACTGGGATGCGCTCACCGTGCACGCGCTCTTCGACGGGGACGAGCTCCAGCCGTGGGAGACCGTGATGACGATCGAGGGCGACTACACGCTCTTCGCCCACCTCGAGACGCTCTATCTCGGAGTGCTCGCACGGCGAACGCTGATCACGACGAACACCGTGCGCGTGCTGCGCGCGGCGAACGGCAAGCCGATCATCTTCATGCCGGCCCGGCACGACCACCATCGCGTCCAGACCGGTGACGGCTACGCCGCCTACGTAGCCGGCCGCATCGCCGGCGCGCCGGTCGGCGTCACGACGGACGAGCAGGCCTCGTGGTGGGGCGGCCGGGGGATCGGCACCGTCCCGCACTCGCTGATCGCGTCATACGGGGGCAACACCGTTCTCGCCGCCACGAAGTTCGCCGAGTGGGCGTCGGACGACATCAACATCACCGTCCTCGTGGACTTCGAGAATCACTCGATCGACACCGCGCTCGCAGTTGCCCGCGCCCTCGGACCGCGTCTGTGGGGGGTGCGGCTCGACACGTCGGAGTCCCTGGTCGACAGCTCGCTGTGGCACGAGATGGGCGACTTCAAGCCGACCGGCGTGAACGAGCGGCTCGTGCGGAAGGTCCGCGACGCGCTCGACTCGGACGGTTTCGAGCAGGTGCGGATCGTGGCGTCGGGCGGCTTCACGATCGAGAAGATCCGGGAGTTCGAGGAGAAGCGCGTGCCGGTCGACGCCTACGGCGTCGGCTCGTCGCTGATCCGCGGCTCGAACGACTTCACCGCCGACATCGTCCTCACCGACGGGCGCCCGTCCGCGAAAGTCGGCCGCAGCTACAAGCCGAACCCGCGGTTGTCGCTCGTCGAGTGATCATCTGGGACGTCGACACGCAGGTCGACTTCATGCTCCCGCACGGGAAGCTCTACGTTCCGGGCGCGGAAGAAACGGTGCCCGCGATGCAGAAGCTCGTCGGGGCGGCGCGTGCGGCCGGGATCGCGCACGTCGCGTCGGCCGATGACCACGAGCTCACCGACCCCGAGATCTCCGACCGGCCGGACTACTCGACGACGTACCCCCCGCACTGCCTCCGCGGCACGCGGGGTGCGCGGAAGATCCCGGAGACCGAGCAGGAGGATCCGATCCCGGTCACGCTCGAAGCGCTCCCCGAGCGCTACCTGAGTGGCCGCGAGTTCCTGCTCCTGAAGAAGAGCTTCGACGTGTTCACGAACCCCAACGCCGATCGCGTGCTCGAGCACCTCGATCCCGACGAGATCGTCGTCTTCGGCGTGGCGACGGACGTCTGCGACGACGCGTCGATCCGCGGCTTCCTCGAGCGTGGGCGGAAGGTCGTCTTCGTCGAAGACGCGGCCCGCGGGCTCGACGAGGCCCGCGTGGCGACATGCACGAGCGCCTGGCGCGACGCCGGCGTCGAGTTCACTACCGCGGAGCGGGTGATTTCGAGCCTGTCAGGTTGACATCCGGCCTCCCCTGAAGACGATGAGTCTGGGATGCCGGGAGTGGATCTGCACCACTACTTCGTCGCCATGCGCGACTTCGTGGTCAACTGGTGGCCGCTGCTCGGCCTGACGTTCTACATCCTGCTGCTCTACATCTTCTGGCGCATGTTGCAGCTGATGCCGAAGGTGAAGCCCGCCGAGGTCGACACGAAGTCCCGCTCGGCCGTCACGTGGTCAGACGTCGCGGGCGTCGACGAAGTGCGTGCGGAGCTGCAAGAGGTCGTCGATTTTCTGCGCAACCCGCGCAAGTTCGAGCGGCTCGGCGCCCGCGTGCCGAAGGGAATCCTGCTGCACGGACCGCCGGGCACCGGCAAGACGCTGCTCGCGAGGGCGGCGGCGACCGAGTCCGGCGCGACCTTCTTCGCCGCGAGCGCCTCGTCGTTCATCGAGATGTTCGCCGGCCTGGGGGCGGCGCGCATCCGCCGTCTGTTCAAGGACGCCCGCAAGAAGGCTCCGTCGATCATCTTCATCGACGAGCTCGACGCGGTCGGCACCGCGCGCAGCGGCCACAGCCTCAACCGCGAGCAGGACCAGACCCTGAACCAGTTGCTCGTGGAGCTCGACGGCTTCGGCGGCGAGGACCAGGTCGTCGTCATGGGCGCGTCGAACCGGCTCGACCAGCTCGACTCGGCGCTGCTCCGTCCCGGCCGGTTCGATCGTCAGGTGCTCGTCGGCCAGCCGGATCTGAGCTCGCGTGAGGCGATCCTGCGCGTGCACACCCGCGGCAAGCCGCTCGGGTCGGACGTCGACCTGCCGATGATCGCCCGTCAGACGGCCGGCCTCACCGGCGCCGACCTCGCGAACCTCGCGAACGAGGCCGCGATCTTCGCCGGCCGCGAGAACCTCGAGTACGTGACGCAGGAAAACTTCGACGCTGCAATGGAGCGCGTCGTCGCGGGACTGCAGAAGCGGCGCGTCGTGAGCGAGAAGGAGAAGCGGGTGCTCGCCTTCCACGAAGCCGGTCACGCGCTCATGTCGTACCTGATGGGCGAGCTGATGCCGTTGCAGAAGGTGTCGATCGTCGGCCGCGGCGACGCGCTCGGCTACGCGTACTACGTCCCGAACGAGGATCGTTACGTGCGCACGAAGGAGGAGCTGATCGACTCGATGAAGATCGCGCTCGCCGGCCGCGCCGCCGAGCACGTCGTCTTCGGCCGGATCAGCACGGGAGCTGCGGACGACCTGGAGAAGGTGACGACGCTCGCGCGTTCGATGGTGTTCGAGTACGGCATGTCCGACATGGTCACGTCACGAACGATGCGCGCGGACAACTACGCGCTCTCGGAGGAGACGAAGAGCCTGCGCGATCAGGAGCAGGCGCGCCTGACCGACGGCGCGTTCAGCGACGCCGTTCGGTTGCTGACGAAGCACCGCGCATCGCTCGATCGCGTGGCGGCCGCGTTGCTACAGAAGGAAACGCTGGGCCGGGAGGAGATGCTGGAGCTGCTGGAAGGGCTCGAGCCGGAGTCACATGCGTCCGAGACCGTCGGCACGCCCCAGGCTGTAACCGGCGGCGAAAGCGTTGCTTTCACCGGGTAGTTGTACGGCGCTTCGCGCGGAACGCGCGCGAGCCGAGCTCGCGCGCTCTAGGTGGATCGGCGATTGTTCTCTTCCGTGCGGCTCGGCCATGCTGCGCGTGGCCGACTCGCATCAGTTCGCCTGCGCGTAAGCCCGCTGCACCTGGCTTACGCTTCGGCTCTGCCGGGCGACCGTCGACGACCAGGGCCTCCGCGCGGCGTCGGTCCGGATCGGCGAGGGCCGCGTCGAGTTGCTCGAGCCGCTCGGCGGAGACACCCCGGTGGGCCGCTTCCTCGCCAAGCGCGGCCCGGGGATGCACCACGTCGCGTACGAGGTGAGCGACCTGCGGGCGACGCTCGCCGAGCTCGCCGACGCCGGGGCCGACCTGATCGACGCGTCGCCGCGCGAAGGTCTGTTCGGGCTCGAGGTGGCGTTCGTCCATCCGGATTCCGTCCACGGCGTTCTCTCGGAGGTGGTGTCCAGTGGGTAGTCCCGAGCGCGTGAGGATCGAGATCGCCTTCGACGGCGGCCAGATCATGGGTGCCCTTGTCTCACCGGCAAGCGCCGATGCGCTCGAGCAGGCGCTCGGCGCCGCGGACGTGCGCGCCGGAGCCGGAGAGGCGGCCCTCGCGCTCGACGCCGAGGACGGCCGCTACACGATCGCCCTCCAGCGCGTCGTCTACGTCAAGCGCTTCGCCCGGGAGAGCCGCGTGGGATTCGGCGCGGCAGCCCCGAGTTAGCCCGTTCGCCGAGCCGGGCACTCCTGAGGTGATGGCGGCGTCGAAGGAATCGACCGCGGAGATCCGCGAGCTGGTGGCGCGTGGTCAGAACGGCGACCGCGAAGCTCTCGAGGAGCTCTACCTCCTCCACTTCGACCGTATCTACAGCTACCTGCACATGAGCGTCGGCAACCGCCACGACGCCGAGGACCTGACCACCCAGACGTTTCTGAAGATGCTCGAGTCGATCAAGCGATTCCGCTGGCAGTCGGCGCCGTTCTCCGCCTGGCTCTTCCGAATCGCGCACAACCTCGCGATGGACCACTTCCGCGCATCGCGCCGCTGGCAGCCGGAGGAGGAGGTGCCCGAGCCGCCGGGGGAGACGGAGCCGTCCGCGGAGCTGGCCGCGTTCCAGTCGATCGGGCGCCAGAGCATGCTCGAGCTGATCGAGAACCTCTCGCAGGAGCAGAAGCAGGTGCTTACGCTGAAGTTCGTGTTCAACCTCCCGAACGGGGAAGTCGCGACGATCCTCGGGAAGACGGAGGGCGCGATCAAGTCCCTGCAGCACCGCGCGCTCGTCTCGCTGCAGAAGCAGATCTCGAAGAACGAGGACTAGTGGCGCTCGAGGTCGGGATCGTGGGGCTTCCGAGCTCCGGGAAGTCGACGCTCTTCCACGCCCTCACCTGCGGCAGGTCGACGCGCTCCTCGTCGTCCTCGACGGCTTCTCCGGAACGCGCGTTCCAGCAGACGACCTCGAGACGCTGCGGCTGGAGCTGCTCGTCGCCGACCGCGATCACGTCGAGCGCAGGCTCGAGCGCGTCGGCAAGCAGGCGAAGTCGGGCGATCTGAAGCTGAGGCAGGAGGTCTCCGAGCTCGAGCGCGTCCTCGCGCACGTCGATGCCGGCGGCACGCTCGCCGACTGGTCCGGCGAACTACCCGACGGGCTCGAGCCGCTGACGACGAAGCCGCTGCTCGCCGTCGAGAACGGCCCGAGCGGCATCGACCTGAAGCTCGAGGCCGAGCTGGCGGAGCTCGGCGACGAGGCCGTGGAATTCCGCGAAAGCGCCTCGGCGCTCGAGGAGGTCGTGCGCCGCCTCAGCGACGAGCTCGGGCTGATCAGCTTCTTCACGGCGGGCGACAAGGAGACGCGCGCGTGGACCCTGCGGCACGGCGAGACGGCGATCGACGCGGCCGCGACGATCCACTCCGACATCGCCCGCGGGTTCATCCGCTGCGAGGTGATCCGCTGGGACGACCTCGTCAGGGCCGGTTCGCACGCGGAGGCCGCCCGGGCCGGCCTCCAGCGCCTCGAAGGTAAGACCTACGAGGTCCAGGACGGGGACGTGTTGAACGTCCGCTTCAACGTCTAGCAGCAGCCGCAACCACAACCGCAGCCGCCTTCGCAGCAGCTCATCGCGCCTCCTTTCATCGACGTTTGTCGATGTATATAATCGAAGAAGTTCGATGAAGTCAATTGCCACTCTCCCGGTGATCTGCTGTGGCCCGGCGACGGAGCCCCTCGCCGTCCATGAGCGCGACCAGCTCGCGTCGCAGTTCAAGGCGCTCGCCGATCCGACGCGCGTCGCGATCGTCAACCAGCTCTCGGGCGCCGCCGAGGTGTGTGTCTGCAACCTCGTCGAGGCGTTCGACCTCTCGCAGCCGACCGTGTCGCACCACCTGAAGATCCTGCGCGAGGCCGGCCTCGTCGAGTCGACACGGCGGGGGACGTGGGCGTACTACCGGCTCGTCCCCGAGGCGCTGGAAGCGCTACGGGCGACACTCGGCGCATGAGGCGCGCGCTCTTCGTCTGCATCGGCAACGCCGGCCGGTCGCAGATGGCGCAGGCGTTCTACGAGCAGCTCGGCGGCGAGGCGCGCTCTGCGGGCTCACGGCCGGAATCGCAACTGCACGGCTCCGTCGTCGACGCGATGAACGAGGCCGGCATCGACATCTCGTCGCGTCGTCCCAAGGGGTTCACCGACGCCGACGTGGAGTGGGCAGATGTCGTCGTCACGATGGGCTGCGGCGACGTGTGCCCGTTCTTCCCGGGCAAGGAGTACGTCGACTGGAACCTTCCCGACCCCGCCGCGATGCCGGCCGACGAGGTACGCGCGCTGCGCGACGAGATCCGCCGTCGCGTCGCCGAGCTAGCCGGCTGAGATCAGCACGACGCCGGCGAGCGTCAATCCGATGCCCGCCTCCTGAGAGCGTGCAACGCGCTCCGACAGGACGATGCGCGCAAGCACGACGGTGACGATTGGATACAGCGACGCGAGCACGGACGTGACGCTGACGAGCCCGCTCGTCGAGGCGGCGGCGAAGAGGAGATTGCCGAACATGTCGCCGAAGCCGATCAGCGCCAGCCACGGGAGCACTCGCCCGGGAACGACGATGTTCGGGCGCGTGACGACGACCGCGAGCATGATCACGCTCGTCGACGCGATGCGGAAGATCAGGGAGGCCCACCAGAAGTCCGCGTTGCCGGCGGCGTGCATGAACGGGAAGTAGCCGCCGAAGCCGATTGCGGCGAGGATCGCCAGCCCGACGCCTGCCGCGATGCGGCTGTCGCCGCTGCTCCGCGGCTCCCGTGCGGCCAGAAACACTCCCATCAGCGCGCAGGCCATCCCGGCGAGTTGCCACGCGGAGGGGCTTTCGCCGCTCGCGATTCCGACGATCACCGGGACCACGGCGGAAACGCCTGCGATCGGCGCGACGATGCTGATCGCGCCGACGGCGATCCCGCGGTAGTAGGCGAACAGTCCGAGTGTGCCGGAGATCGCGGCGGGGATCGCCAGCAGCGCGACCGAGCTCTGCGGGCCGATCCAGCGCACGGCGACGATGACGGCGATCCCCATGAGCCCGCCGAGCTGCACGTACACGAGGGTGCGCAGCGCACCGAGCTTGCGGCCCTGCAGCGGCCCGAAGAAGTCCGCGAAGCCCCACGACAGGCTCGCGCCCAGCGCGAGGACGATCGCGTCCATCGGCTGAAACTACTTACTCGGTGACGGGACGCGTTGCGGCGACGGCGTCGAGCTGGTTCGCGTGGTACAGCACGGCCGCCTCGGCGGTGCGAGTGGCACGTGCGTCGTGGTGCGTCGAGATCGCATGCAGGAGCTCGGCGCGCACGTCGGTCTCGAGCGCCGCGGCGCGCGTCTCGACCAGCCGGAGACCCAGGTGCACGTGGCCGAGCAGACGCCCCTCCTCCGTCTGGCGGAAGCTCGGGCCCGAAGTGAGCTCGGCGGTGCGTCCGACGTCGTGGAGCAGCGCGGCGGCCAACAGCAGGTCGCCGCGCAGCCGCTGGTGCAGCTGTGCCGTCTCGCGGCAGATCGTCGCGACGCCGACCGTGTGCTCGAGCAGCCCGCCGGCGTACGAATGGTGCGTCTCCGAGGCCGGGAGCCGCCGGAGCGCCGTTCGAATCGCCTTGTCGTCCAGGAAGCGCAGGACCGTGGCGCGCAGGCCCGGATGCGCGACCTCGGCGGCGAGGAACTCGAGAAAGCCTTCGAGCTCGTCCGCGTCGCGCCGAATGGCCGGCGTCAGGTCGGCCGGATCGGCCTCGGGCGCCGCCTCGAGCGCGCGCACGTCGACCTGCAGCCGGTCGCGGAACTTCTCCACGCGGCCGAGCACACGCACGGCATCTCCCTCGCCGAACCGCGAGTCGAGCAGCTCGACGTCATGCCAGACTCGCGCGTCGATCCGGCCGCTCGGGTCGACGAGCTCGAGGGCGAGATACGGCGCGCCGTTCTTCGTCCTCAGCCGCTGCTTGCGCGCGACCGCATAGACGCCCTCGACGACACGCTCTTCGGCGAGCTCCGCGATCGCGCTCACAGTTGGTAGCTTGACCGTCGTGGCGGATGTCCGGCCCTTCCGAGCGGAGCGCTACGACGAGGCGAAGGCAGGTCCGCTCGAGCTGCTCGTCGCGCCGCCGTACGACGTGATCTCGCCGGCCGAGCGGGACGACTATCTCGCCCGCAGCCCGTACAACGTCGTCCACCTGACGCTGCC
>MNJC01000081.1 GCA_001920085.1 Actinobacteria bacterium 13_1_20CM_4_69_9 | reverse complement strand
CAGCCGGCGAGGGCGAGCAGCCCGAGGACGATCAGAAGCCCGGCCGGCCAGTTCGTCGCAGCCTCGCTCCGCGGCGAAACCGGGCGCGGTGCGCCGTCCGGCCATGCGCCGAGCAGGCCGAACACCTCGAAGAGGACGATCACCCACGCCCAGAAGCCGAGCCGGCTCCGCAGCGCGCGCAACGCCGGCGCGAGTGGGATGCGCCGGCGCCGGCAGCGCGCGAACAGGTCGACGGCCGCCGCGAGGAACGGAAGCAGACAGGCCATGAGCACGAGCTCGATCGCCCATCCCCGGATCAGCCGCGAGCCGAGGTAGAGGTAGCTGGACGTGCCCTCGGCGAACTCGAGCCCTTCGTCGAGCGAGCCGAGCAGGTCCTGCGCGGAGCGGCCGACCTGGTTGAGCCTGTCGACGCGCAGCCGCTGCGTGACGTCCCCGACAGGGTTCGGCGGATTGTCCTTCGCGGTGGAGAGGGTGAGCGCGCCGACTCCGTGCGCGAGGAACGGCGCCTGCTCGTAGAGCGAATACGGGAAGCCGAGGTCGGTGAGCTGTTGCAGGATCGAATCCCGCGCGGGGCGGCGGCCGATCTGCGCGGCGACGCGCGCCGCCGCCGTCTCGAGGAGCGTTCCGGACGGGTTGCGGGGAGCATCGCCGTTGATCTGCATGCGGATCGGGCCCGGCCCGCCGACGGAGTCCAGATCGATCACCGCTGCGACGTCGTGGCGCAGCGGCGAGTGGGCTGCGAACGCGGCTGCGCCCAGCGCGCCGAAGGCGCCTCCGTCGGTCGAGACGAACAGGATCGTGTGGTTCGGGCGCAGTGTCCTGCCGGAGTAGCCGGGCGGTGCACCGTACGCTCGCGCCAACTGTACGAGCATCGCCGTGCCCGAGGCGTTGTCGTTGGCCCCGAGCCCGGTGCCGTCATTGTCGCGGTGCGCCATGACGACGATCGAGCCCGGGGAGCGCCCGACCGCCTCGGCGACGAGGTTCTGCATCTGCACGCGGCCGTGGCCCGGGATGACGGCGCTGAAGCGCTCCGTGTGGATCGGCAGCCCGTAGGGCCGGAGCTGTTCGCGGAACCAGTCCGCGGCGCCGATCGACCCGGGAAAGCGGTCCGCGTGGAGCGTGACGAGGTCGTCGGCGAGCTGCTTCGTAGCCTGTCCGTCGAACTCCGTGAGGAACGCACGCGGCAGCGGCGTGGGTCGCGCGACGGCGAACGCGGCAACGAGCAGCGGCAGTCCGACGAGCAGCCATGTCCCCCGGTAGAGACGCCCGTTGACCGGCCGCTCGACCGAGCCTGGGCGTGCCCGGCGCCGCTCGGTCCGGGGCGGAACGGTGGCCATGCAGGGCTATAGTAGGCGCCGTACCACCTGGCACCAGGACGCCGGCAGGCAAGTCCGACAGCCGGAGCCGACATGCCCGATTCCTCGACCATCCTCCTCGTCGACGACGAGGACTCCGTCCAGAAGCTCCTCGCGTATCCGCTCGAGCGGGACGGTTTCCGCGTGCTGCAGGCGCGCGACGGAGAGGAGGCGCTCGCGCGGTTCGCCGACGAGCACGTCGACCTCGTCGTGCTCGACCTGATGCTGCCGAAGCTCGACGGGCTCGAGGTGTGCAAGCGGCTCCGGGCCGAGAGCGAGGTGCCCATCATCATGCTCACCGCCCGCGACGACGAGCTCGACAAGGTCGTCGGGCTCGAGCTCGGCGCCGACGACTACATCACGAAGCCGTTCTCGATCCGTGAGTTCCGCAGCCGCGTGCGTGCCCTCCTGCGGCGTGCCTCGGTTGCCCGCTCCAACGGACAGCAGAACGTGATCAGCGCCCACGGCCTGACGATCGACATCGGGCGCCGCAGCGTGGAGATCGACGGCCGTGGAGTGCAGCTGACCTACGTCGAGTTCGAGCTGCTCCGCACGCTCGCCTCGCATCCGGGCCGGGTCTACAGCCGCCGGATGCTGCTCGAGGCCCTCTGGGGCGGGGCCGACTACCGCGAGCCGCGGACGATCGACGTCCACGTTCGCCACCTGCGCGAGAAGCTCGAGCCGGATCCCGCCGAGCCCGAGTACATCCTCACCGTGCGCGGGGTCGGCTACCGCTTCCGCGACCGGTGAACCCGCTGCGAAGCGTCGGCGGCCGGCTCGCCCTTGCCCTTGCCGTCGTCGTCGCCGGTGCGCTGCTGCTCGCGGACCTCATCGTCGTTCCGTCGCTCGAGCGGCACCTCATCGACTCCAAGCTGAGCCAGCTGCGCCACGACACCCCGGCGATCGCGGCTCGGCTCGGCAACAGCACGGACTACGAGCTCCACGCGAGGATCGTGAAGGCTGCGGAGCAGGTCGACGCGCGCGTCATCTACTTCGAGCTCCTCCGCGGCAAGACCCTGACGGTCTTCGACGACTCGAGCCCCGTCACCTCGGCCGACGTCGAGAACGACCCGATGGTCGTAAGGGCGTTCGACGCCTACCCGAAGCTCGTCAGCGGGACGGTGACCTCCGGCGACAAGGAGTACGCCGAGGTCGGCTATCCGCTGGGGAACGGCCCCGTCGTGCTCGTGCGGGCCCCGCTGCGCGACACGCTCCAGAGCATCCACCAGGTTCGACGCCGGCTCGTGATTGCCGGACTGATCGCGCTCCTGGCGTCGCTGCTCGTCGGCTACCTGGCTGCCACGCTCTTCGCCCGCCGCATCCGCCGGCTCGAGCGGGCGGCGCACCGCATCGCCGCCGGCGACTTCAGCGAGCCCGTCGTCGACCGCGGCCGGGACGAGCTCGGTCAGCTGGCGCTGGCCTTCGAGGACATGCGCCAGCGCCTCGCCCAGCTCGAGCACGCGCGCCGCGAGTTCATCGCCAACGCCTCCCACGAGCTCCGGACGCCGCTCTTCTCGCTCGGTGGGTTCCTCGAGATCATGGACGACGAAGAGCTCGATCCGGCGACGCAGGCCGAGTTCATGGCGACCATGCGCGAGCAGGTCGCCCGCCTGACCAAGCTCGCCACCGACCTGCTCGACCTCTCTCGCCTCGACGCCGGCCGGATGACCGTCGAGCACGAGTTCGTCGATCTGGCGGCGCTCGCCGAGGTCCTGGCCGACGAGTTCCGCGCAGTCGCGCTCTCGCGCGGCCATCCCTTGGCGGTCGAGAACGGCATCGAGATGCGTGCGGTCGGTGACGAGGAGCGCGCTCTCCAGATCGGGCGCATCCTCATCGAGAACGCGCTCCTTCACACTCCACCCGGCACGCCCGTTCGGATCGCGACGGCTCAGCGGAACGGAACGGCCCTGCTGACCGTCGAGGACGAGGGGCCCGGCATCCCCGCCGAGCACACGGGCCACGTCTTCGAGCGCTTTTACCGGCTCGAGGGCTCGCTCGCCTCCGGGAGCGGATTGGGGCTCGCAATCGCGCGCGAGCTTGCGGAGCTCATGGGCGGGTCGCTCGAGCTCCAGGCAAGCCCGGGACGCACGGTGTTCACTCTGTTGCTCCCGACGGACACGCCGGACGCAGATATTTCCCGTGAAAACGGCGACATGTCCCAAATGGGCCAGATGGCTTCGGAGAAGGCATCGCTACAGTGATCCGGTGCGGGCCGGCCAGCTTGGTGCGGTAACTCTCGTCGCTGCCGTGCTCGGCGGCGCCGCTGCCTTGGCGATCGGAAAGGGCGCGGGCTGGTTCGACGAGCAGACGCGCACGGTCGTCGTCAACGCGAACACGCCCACGACCTCCGCGGCCCTGCCGGCGAACGCGAAGTCCAACGTCTCGCCGTTGCCGGGCAAAGGGTTCAGCCCCGAGCGAATCTTCGCCCAGCGCTCGCCGGGGGTCGTGACGATCTTCGCCTACTTCGGCGACCCGAGCTCGCAGGCAACGGAGATCTCCCAGGGATCCGGCTTCGTCATCTCGCCGAAGGGCTACATCCTCACCAACTCGCACGTGATCACCAACGCCGGCGAGGGAGCCGGCGTCAAGCCGGCGAAACACCTCTACGTGGAGTTCGCGGACGGCGACCGCGCGGAGGCCAAGATCGTCGGCTGGGATCTCTTCGACGACGTCGGCCTGCTTCGTCTCGGATCGTCGCAGCAGCGGCTGACCCCGGTGCCGCTCGGCGAGTCGAAGTCGGTTGCGGTCGGCGAGCCCGTGGCGGCGATCGGCAGCCCGCTGGGGAACGAGAACTCCCTCGCAGTCGGAGTCGTCTCCGCGATCCACCGCTCGATCGACGCCATCACCGTCCAGAAGTACAAGGTCGTCGACGCGATCCAGACCGACGCGCCGATCACGCACGGGAACTCGGGCGGCCCGCTCTTGGACGCCCGCGGCCGCGTGATCGGCATCAACGCCCAGATCCGGAGCCAGAGCGGCAACGGGAACGACAGCGGGGTCGGCTTCGCGGTCCCCATCGATGCGGCGAAGCGCTCCGTACAGCAGCTGCTCGAGAAGGGACGCGTCACGTACGCCTACGTCGGCATCCAGACCGACGACCTGACGCCGTCGCTCGCTCGGGCGCTGCACTACCCGGTCGACCACGGCGCGCTCGTCGTGCAGGTCGAGCCCGGCAGCCCGGCGGCCCATGCGGGCTTCCACGGCGGCAACAGCGAGGTCGACGTGCTCGGCATCCAGGGCCTCGTCACGGGCGGCGACGTGATCGTCGCCATCAACGGGACGCCCGTCGCCCGGGCCGACGACGTGGTCCGCACGGTCTCCGCTCTGAAGCCGAAGGATGTCGCCGTCTTCACGGTCGTCCGTGGCGGCCACAAGCAGAAGCTGGCTGTGACGCTCGGCGAGCGCCGGGTCCCGACGGGTTAGTTCGGCCGGAAACAGGGCACAAGCCGACGGCGCGTCCTCCTCCGGCGCCGAGTAGGTTTGTGTAGTTTCAGACGGCTTCTGTTGGGTAAAACTGACGAATGGCGGCAAGCCAGGCGATGAGTGCGACGGGCAACGGCAACGGGGCGACGGTGCGGCTCACGATCCCTGCGCGCGCCGAATACATCACGCTCTGCCGGCTTGCCCTGACCGGCATCGCGCGCGTCCGCGATCTGCCCGACGAAGTGCTCGCCGATCTGAAGCTCGCCCTGACCGAGGCCGCGTCGAACTCCGTGCGGCACGCGTACTCCGGCGACGACCACGCCGGCGTCGTCGAGATCTCGTACGAGCTACGGCCGGACAGGCTCGTGATCGAGGTCACCGACGAGGGCGAGGGATTCGATCCGGCGGAGTCCAAAGGACCGCCCGAGGAGCTCTCCGAAGGCGGGCTCGGGATCGCGATCATCCGCGCGGTCGCCGACGAGGTGGAGATCGGCCCCCAACCCGGCGGTAGAGGATCCAGGCTCCGCTTCGAGAAAGAGTTGGGTTCCGCGTAGTCGGCCTGTAAGCTCCGCGGCCGCTTGCCGTTCTCTTTGGACGCCTAGACCATGCTCCAACTCGTCAACGTCGGACACAAGTCCCTTGCGGATTACGCGACGATCGCGACGAGAGGCCTGATGGATGAGATCCGGCGCCTCGCGGAGCCGCTCGCCGGCAAGCGCGTCGTGCATCTCTCTGCCACGGCGTTCGGAGGCGGCGTCGCGGAGATCAACTACACGCTCATCCCGCTGATGCAGGACGCCGGCCTCGAGACGGAGTGGCGGATCATCCGCGGCGCCGAGGAGTTCTACAACGTCACGAAGACCATCCACAACGCGCTGCAGGGGAATCCGCAGGGGCTCGACCAGGAGCAGCGCGACATCTTCACGCGCTACCAGCAGCTGAACGCCGAGGAGTTCGAGGACGACTACGACTTCGTCGTCGTGCACGACCCGCAGCCCGTGGGCATGGTCGACCACTTCCCGAACTCCGAGGCGCACTGGGTCTGGCGCGGCCACATCGACTTCTCGACGCCGAACCAAGAGGTCTTCGACTTCGTGCTCCCTTCGATTCGCCGCTACGACGCGGCGATCTTCCACATGCGCGAGTACGTGCCCGAGGCGGAGGGCCTCCCGCCGTGTTACATCTGGCCGCCGGCGATCGATCCGCTTGCGCCGAAGAACATGGCGCTTTCGGCCGAGGACGCGGCGTACATCGTCGACCAGTTCGGCATCGACGTCGAGCGTCCGCTGCTCACGCAGGTGTCGCGCTTCGATCCGTGGAAGGACCCGCTCGGGGTGATCGACGCCTACCGCGTCGTCAAGGAGCGGTTCCCCAACGTCCAGCTCGCGCTCGTCGGCTCGATGGCGCACGACGATCCCGAAGGGTGGGACTTCTACAACCAGACCGTCGCCTACGCTGCCGGCGATCCGGACATCTACATCCTCTCCAACCTCAACAACGTCGGCTCCGTGGAGGTCAACGCCTTCCAGGTCCACTCGGCGGCGGTGGTCCAGAAATCGATCAAGGAGGGCTTCGGCCTGACCGTCACGGAGGCGCTCTGGAAGACGCGGCCCACGGTCGCCGGGCGGGTCGGCGGCATCGTGGCGCAGATCCAGGACGGGGAGACAGGCTGGCTCGTCGAGTCGTCGACGGAGTGCGCCGAGGCGTGCATCGAGATCCTGCGCGACCCGACGGAGGCGCGCCAGCGCGCGCTGCGCGGCAAGGAGTACGTCCGCCGCCACTTCCTCACCCCGCGCTTGCTCCGCGACTGGCTCGTGCTCTTCAACCAGTTGCTCGGGAACGACACGTCGGGCGCCGAAGTCGCGGTCGTTTCAACCCCGGCGTAGCGGATACGGTGGTGGCGCAGGTGCGCCGCAAGCTCATCGTCGTCTCGAACCGCGGGCCGGTCCGCGTCGCGCGCGACGGCTCCGTCCACCGCAGCAGCGGGGGGCTCGCGACGGCGCTGCGCAGCCTCCTCCAGCACCAGGACGTCACGTGGATCGCGAGCGCGACGTCGGATGGCGAGCGCGCGCTCGCGGGCGACACCCTCCAGCAGGAGAACTACCGCCTGCATCTCGTCGCGCACGATCCGCAGGCGTACGACTGGTACTACAACGTCGTCGCGAACCCGATGCTCTGGTTCGTCCAGCACTCGCTGTGGGAGCTCGCGTACACCCCGAAGGTCGACGCAGCCTTTCACCGAGCGTGGCGCGACGGCTACGCCGCTGTGAACGAGGCATTTGCCAGGGCCGTGCTGGCAGAGCTCGAGCGCGAGCCCGACGCGGCCGTGTTCTTCCACGACTACCACCTGTACCTCGCTCCGAAGCTCGTGCGGAACAGCCGTCCGGACGCCACGCTCATGCACTTCGTGCACGTCCCCTGGCCGCAGCCCGACTACTGGGGCGTGCTGCCGCGCGCGATCCGGTGCGCGATCCACGAAGGGCTGATCGCAAACGACGTGATCGGCTTCCACACCGAGCGTTGGCGGCGCAACTTCGTCTACAGCGCGCGGGAGCTCCTGGGCGACGACGTGACGCGGAAGACGGTGACCGCGCCGATCTCCGTCGACCCGGCCGAGTTCGACGAGCTCGGGGAGAGCGAGCCGGTGCTCGCAGCGGAGCGCGAGATCGTGGCGCAGCGGCCGGAGAAGCTCGTCGTCCGCGTCGACCGGACGGATCCGTCGAAGAACATCGTTCGCGGCTTCGGTGCGTTCGAGATCTACCTGGCCGCGCACCCGGAGATGCACCGGCGCGTGCGCATGCTCGCGCTGCTGGACCCGTCACGGCAGGACGTTCCGGAGTACGCGGAGTATCTCGGCGCGATCGAGCGCGAGGCGCGCCGTGTCAACGACCGCTTCCAGCAGCAGGGCTGGACGCCGGTCGAGCTTCGCATCGAGGACGACTTCCCGCGCTCGGTCGCCGCCTACAAGCAATTCGACGTTCTGCTCGTAAATGCGATCTTCGACGGGATGAACCTCGTCGCGAAGGAGGCGCCGCTCATCAATACGCGTGACGGCGTCGTTGTCCTATCTGAAAACGCGGGCGCGCACGCAGAGCTCGGCGATTGGGCGCTCACGGTGAACCCGTTCGACGTGGCGGGGCAGGCCGAGGCGATCCACGAGGGGCTGACGCTCGATCAAGACGAGCGCCACCGCCGGTTGGAGTCGATCCGCGCACACGTCCGCGCGCACGACGTGAACGAGTGGCTCGACGTCCAGCTCGCCGCGCTCGACCGCGTGGCAACGACGGCCCGGCGCTAGCATCGCCTCGAATGGCGGAGCTGAGCCACCTCGGCGAGGCGGGCGACCTTCGCATGGTGGCGGCGAAGCGGACGAGCGAGCTGATCCCGCTCTGCCATCCGCTGCCCCTCACCCACGTCGAGGTCTCTCTCGAGGTCGGCGCCGACGCGGTGGAGATCACCGCGACCGCCGAGACGACGGCCCAAACCGGCGTCGAGATGGAGGCGCTCACGGCTGTCTCGGTGGCGGCCCTGACGGTCTACGACATGGCGAAGGCAATCGACAAGGACATGTCTATCTCGGACGTGATGCTGGTCGAGAAGACGAAGGAGCCGGTCTGAGGGCCGCGGTCGTCACCATCTCGGACGGCGTTTCCGCCGGCGAGCGGGAAGACGAGAGCGGCGCGCTCCTCGTCGAGCTGCTCGAGGCCGACCACTACGACGTCGAGCACCGCGTCGTCCCGGACGAGCGTCCGCAGATCGCCGCCGCGATTCGCGAGCTCGCGCAGACGGCGCGGCTGGTTCTGACGACCGGGGGGACGGGGGTCTCGCCGCGGGACTTCACCCCCGAGGCGACCGAGTCGGTTCTCGACCGCGCGGTGCCGGGGATCGCCGAGGCCCTCCGCGCAGACGCCGTCAAGAAGACGCCGCACGGTCTGCTCGGCCGCGGCGTCGCCGGCATTCGCGGTGAGACGCTGATCGTCAACCTTCCCGGCTCGCTCGGCGGCTGCCGCGACGGGTTCGAGCTGATCAAGCCGGCGCTCGCGCACGCGCTCGAGCTGATCTCCGACGAGGCGACCGTGCACCGGCCGACGACATGAGCTCGGTAGCCGTCCTCCCGCGTCGCTTCGCGTCGCTCGTGAAGATCGAGCACACGGTTTTCGCGCTTCCGTTTGCGTACATCGGCGCGCTGCTGTGCCGCAACGAGGTTCCGTCGGCACACGACCTCGTCTGGATCACGCTGGCGATGGTCGGCGCGCGCTCGCTGGCGATGAGCATCAACCGGCTCGTCGACGCCGAGATCGACGCACGCAACCCGCGCACGGCGACGCGGGAGGTGCCGTCCGGAGCGCTGTCGCGCGTGCAGGTCGTCGTCTTCTGCGCGCTCGCGCTGGCGCTCTACCTGGTCGCCTGCTTTCAGCTCGACCCCATCGTGCGCTGGCTCGCGCCGATCCCGATCGTCGCCTTCGTCGTCTACCCGTACCTGAAGCGGTTCACGTGGCTGAGCCACTTCTGGCTGGGCGCGGTCGACGGGCTCGCGCCGGTCGGCGCGTGGGTCGCCATCACCGGGCGGCTCCCATGGGAAGCATGGGCGCTCGGCGCTGCGGTCGCCGCCTGGATCACGGGCTTCGACCTCTTCTACTCGCTGTTCGATCGCGAGATCGATCTTCAGCAGGGGCTGCACTCGGTGTCGGCGCGGTTCGGCGTCGAAGGCGCGTTTCGCGGCGCGCGCATCCTGCACGCCCTGACCGTCGTGCTGCTCGCCGCGGTCGGAATCGGGCTGGACCTGACGTGGCCCTACTGGCTCGGCGTCATCGCGGTCGCCGTGCTGCTCGCGTACGAACACTCCCTCATCCGGCCGGGAGACCTCCGCCGTCTCGACGCGGCGTTCTTCACCGTCAACGGTCTGATCAGCGTCGTCTTCTTTGCGTTCGTTCTCGCGGAGGCGACGCTGTGATCCACGCTCGTGCGCTCGAGAAGCGGTACGGGGACAAACGAATCCTGCGCGGCGTATCGCTCGATGTCGGCACCGAGGACTTTCTGCTCGTCACCGGGCCGAACGGCTCCGGCAAGACGACCCTCCTCCGCCTCTGCGCCGGCCTCGCGGCTCCGAGCCGCGGCGAGCTCTCGGTCGGCGTCGAGCGCGGGCGGTTGGGATACCTCGGGCACGAGCCGCTCGTCTACAGAGAGCTGACAGCCCACGAGAACCTCGACTTGTACGGCCGGCTCTACCGGATAGCCGAGCGGCGTGAGCGGACGGGCATGCTGCTCGAGCGTTTCGGTCTCTGGGACGCACGTCACGCGCGCGCCGGCTCGTTCTCGCGCGGCATGCTCCAGCGGCTGGCACTGTGTCGCACGCTGCTGCACGAGCCGAGCTTGCTCCTGCTCGACGAGCCCTACAGCGGGCTCGACGACGAGGGCGAGCGGCTGCTCGACCGCGAGCTGGCCGAACGGGTGGCCCGCGCGACGTTCGTCGTCGCGACGCACGAGCCGGAGCGGTTGGAGCAGTTCGCGTCGGCGCGGCTGGCGCTCGCGTGACGTATTTCGCAGACGTCGGTGCGCTCGCGCGCAAGGATCTGCTGCTCGAGCTGCGGGCGCGTGACACGCTGCCGGCGATGCTCCTGTTCGTGGTGTCGACACTCGTCGTCTTCCACTTCGTGCTGCCCGCCGAGTCGTCCGATCTCGCGGCGACGGGGCTGCTGTGGGTGGCGCTCCTCTTCACCGCACTGCTCGGCCTCTCTCGCTCGTTCGCGGCCGAGCGGGAGCAGGGCGTGATCGACGGGCTCGTGCTCGCTCCGAGCGATCGCAGCGCGATCTGGCTCGGCAAGGCGCTCTCGATTCTCGCGTTCCTCGGCCTCGCCGAGGTGATCGCCCTCCCGGCCTACGCCCTCTTCTTCAGGCCGGTGGACGCCGGGCTGGTCGGCGGCGTCGTTCTCGCGGACGTGGGGATCGCGGCCGTCGGGACGCTCCTTGCGGCGATGGCCACGGCGAGCCGGGCCCGGGAGCTGCTGCTGCCACTGCTCTTCCTGCCCCTGGCCATCCCGATCGTGATCGGCGGCGTGGGCGCCAGCGTCTCCGGCGAGCCGGCCCGCTACCTCGGGTTGCTCGGCCTGTACGACGCGCTCTTTGCGATCATTTGCTGGGCGTCCTTTGAGTACGTGGTCACGGAATAACCGCCTCCCGGCGCTCGCAACGCTCGCCCTGACGTTGATGGCGGCGGCGATCGCCCTGATCTTCTTCTACGCGCCGCTCGACGAGGACGGCCTCAACCAGAAGATCTTCTACTTCCACGTCCCGATCGCGTTCACGGCGTACGCATGCTTCGGCTGGGGCGGCTGGAAGGCGCTTCGCCATCTCTGGAAGGGTGACGAGGACGCCGACCTGGAGAGCTACGTCGCCATCCATCTCGGTGTCATCTTCGGCGTCCTGACCCTCGTGACCGGGTCGATCTGGGCGCGCTACCGCTGGGGGCACTGGTGGGTGTGGAGCGAAGACCAGCTCGTCCTCTTCCTCGTCCTGTTCCTGTTCTATTGCGCCTACTTCATGCTCCGCTACTCGCTTCCGCCCGGTCCGCAGCGCGCGAATCTCAGCGCCGTCTACGCGCTGTTCGGCGTCGCGCTGATCCCGGTCAGCATCCTCGCGATCCGGCTGTCTCAGCGCTTCATCCATCCGATCGCGTTCGACGAGGGCGGGCCGAACATGGCCGGGTCCCAGTTCTTCACGTTCTGCGTCGCCGTGCTTGCGATGTTCGCGGTCGCCGCGACGCTCTACCACCTCGAGCTCGCCGGGAAGCGCCTCGACATCCGGTTGCGCGAGCTGCGGGAGGCGCTGCAGTGACGACCGAGGAGAAGTACGTCGCCGCCGTCTACCTCGTCGTCTTCATCGTGCTGCTCGCGTACGTGTTCATCATCGCCCTGAAGCTCCAGCGGCTCGAACGGGAGCTCGCCGAGCTGGCGGAGCTCGCACTGCGGAAGAAGGAAGAGCCCGAGCAGAAGGCGGTCGCAGTTGGCTGAGTTCCTGTTCTGGCCGGCGCTGCTCGCGTACGGCGAGGCCGCCGTCGCGTACTTCGGCGAGGCGCGGCAACCGGGCCGCGCGGGTTGGGCCGCAACGTGGGGCGTGCGGATCGGCTGGCTCGTGCAGACCGCGTTGCTCGGGGTGCAGGCTGCGCGTGCGGACGGCTTCCCGTGGTCGACCTGGGGGGGCTCGCTGAACCTGTTCGTCTGGCTCGTTGTCGGCGCGTACCTGATCTGGGGCTGCCGCCCGCGCTACCGGCTGCTCGGCCTCGCCGTGCTGCCGCTCGCCGTCGTGCTGTTCGCGCTGGCGCGCATCGGGGGAGGCACCGGCACCGAGGGGCAGAGCCACTACTCGAACCTCTTCCTCGTGCTGCACGTCGGCCTCGTGCTCGCGGCGTTCGCCGGCTTCACGCTGGCGGCCGGGCTGTCCGCTCTCTACCTCTGGCAAGAGCGCCGCCTGAAGCGGCACGAGCGCTCGATCCTGCGCGTGCGCGCACCGGCGCTCGCGAAGCTCGACGACGTCGTGGCCCGCACCATTGCGTTCGCGCTCCCCGCGCTTACGCTCGGCATAGCGGTCGGGATCGTGCGGCTCGAGGATCGCGGCGGCGGCTACGACGCGCTGATGGCCGTCACCGTCTTGACCTGGGCGGTGTATGCCGGGTATCTCGCGCTGCGCCACTTCGTGGGGTGGCGCGGCCGCCGGGCCGCCTACCTCGTGCTCGCAGGCTTCGTCCTCGTCGTGGTCGTTCGCCTTGCTCTCCCCGTCACTCACTTCGCCGCATGAGCGTCGTCCTCGTCGGCATCTCGCACCACCAGGCCCCTGTGGAGCTCCGGGAGCGGGCGGCGCTCGACCCCGAACGTGCGCGCGACCTCGCGCGGCGGCTTGCGGGCGAGCGCGGTGAGGCCGTGTGCCTCTCGACGTGTAACCGCACCGAGCTCTACCTCGCGGAGGACTCGCCGGACGAAGCCGAGCGCAAGGCCGAGGCTGCCCTGCTCGCGCTCGAGGAGGAGCTCGGGCCGTCGCTCTACCGTCTCCGCGACGAGGCGGCGGCGCTGCATCTCTTCCGCGTGGCGGCAGGGCTCGACTCGATGGTGCCGGGCGAGGGCGAGATCCTCGGCCAGGTGCGCGGCGCGCACCATCTCGGCGCAACGGGCCCGATCCTCGACCGCCTCTTCCGCGACGCCTTGCACGCCGGCAGGAAGGCGCGCACGGAGACCGCGATCGGCGAGAGCCCGGCATCCGTGTCGTCGGCTGCTGCCGCGCTCGCAGAGCAGGTCTTCGGCGAGCTCGGCGGACGCTCAGTGCTCGTCGTAGGCGCCGGCGAGGCGGGCGAGCTCGCGATCAAGAGCCTGGCTGCGCGAGGCGCCGCGATCGCGTTCGTCGCCAACCGCACTCCGGAACGCGCCCAGGAGCTCACCCGGCGCTACGGCGGCACGCCGCTGTCGCTCGATCGTGTCGCCGAGAACCTGGAGCACGTCGACGTCGTGCTCTCCTCGACGTCGTCTCCCGATTGGATGCTGTCGCGCGCGGAGGTGGAACGCACCCTGCACGCACGCAGGGGACGGCCGCTCTTCCTGATCGATCTCGCCGTCCCTCGCGACCTCGATCCCGCGATCCACGAGCTCGACGGCTGCTACCTGTACGACATCGACGACCTCGAGGCGGTCGTCGCGGAGACGCTCGCCGGACGTCGGCGCGAGGCCGAGCGTGCGGAAGCGATCGTCGACGCCGAGGCGGAGCGCTTTCGCGAGTGGCAGGCATCGCTGGACGTCGTCCCCGCGATCGCCTCGTTGCGTGCACGGGCCGAGGAGATCCGCACGGCCGAGCTCGACCGCGCGAAGCTGAGCGGCGCCGAGCGGCGCGCGGCCGAATCCGTGACCGCCGCCGTCCTGAACAAGCTCTTGCACCTGCCGACGATCCGCATGAAGCAGGCCGCTGCGGCAGCCGACGGCGTGATTTATGCTGACGCGGTGCGCCACCTGTTCGGTCTCGAGGACGATCGCTGAAGACTGCGGGTCTGATCGGGCGCCCGCTCCCGGTGCAGGTGCCGACGGCGTTCGTTCGCATCCGTCGGCGCCGGTCGTGCGTTGCGCGCGTGCGGCCGCCGCGCGTGTGGTGCCGTGCTGATTCGCGTCGGCTCCCGCGGCAGTAGGCTCGCGCTGACCCAGGCCGAGTCCGCGGCAGCGCGGCTGCGCGGCCCGGGCATCGAGATCGCGCTCGTCCCGATCACGACGGCGGGGGACCGCGACCGGACACGCCCGTTCGGCGAGATCGGCGCGCGCGGAGTCTTCGTGAAGGAGCTGGAGGAGGCGTTGCTCGACGGCCGCGTCGACGTCGCGGTGCACTCGGCGAAGGACATGACGTCGACCGACACGGCGGGGCTCGCAGTCGGTGCCTACACCGAGCGGGACGACCCGCGCGACGCGCTGTGCGGCGCGGACGCGATCCGTCCCGGAATGCGAATCGGAACGGCATCGATCCGCCGCCGGGCGCAACTGCTCGCGCTCGAGCCGACGCTCTCGATCGAGCCGCTTCGGGGCAACGTCGACACGCGCCTGCGCA
>MNJC01000015.1 GCA_001920085.1 Actinobacteria bacterium 13_1_20CM_4_69_9 | reverse complement strand
GGCGTCGCGCTCAAAGGCCCGATCACGACGCCCGTCGGCGGAGGTTTCCGCTCCGTCAACGTCGCTCTACGCAAGAGCCTCGACCTCTACGCACAGGTGCGCCCGTGCAAGACCTACCCGGGAGTGCGCACGCGCTTCGAGGACGTCGACCTGATCGTCGTGCGCGAGAACACGGAGGATCTCTACGCAGGCATCGAGTACGAGCAGGGCTCCGCCGAGGCGCAGGAGCTGATCGACTGGATCAAGTCGAAAGGCGGGAAGCTCGCGCACGACGACGCTGGGATCTCGATCAAGCCGATCTCCATCAGCGGAACGCGCCGCATCGTCCAATTCGCATTCGATTACGCGCGCCGCAACGGCCGCCGCAAGATCACGGCCGTGCACAAGGCCAACATCATGAAGTTCTCGGACGGCCTCTACCTCAACGTCGCCCGCGAGGTCGCCGCGGAGAACGACGACATCGAGTTCGACGACCGCATCGTGGACAACATGTGCATGCAGCTCGTGCAGCGGCCGGAGGAGTACGACGTGCTCGTGCTGCCGAACCTCTACGGCGACGTGCTCTCGGATCTCTGCGCGGGCATGATCGGCGGCCTCGGGCTCGCGCCGGGGGCGAACTTCGGCGAGGGCATCGCGATCTTCGAGCCGACGCACGGCTCCGCACCGAAGTACGCCGGCCAGAACAAGGTCAATCCGATGGCCCAGCTCCTCTCGGGAATGCTGATGCTGCGCCATCTCGAGGAGTACGACGCGGCGGACAACCTCGAGCAGGCGATCGCCGAGGTGATCCGCGAGGGCAGGAGCGTCACGTACGACATGAAGCCGAGGCGCGACGATCCGACGGCCGTCGGCACGAGCGAGGTCGCCGACGCGATCGTCGAGAAGCTCGGAGCGCGCGTTGCGTAGGAAGGTCACCGTCATCGGCGCCGGCATGGTCGGTCGCACCGTCGCGCAGGAGGTCGCGCGGCGCGACTACGCCGACGTCGTCATCGTCGACATCGTCGAGAACCTCCCGCAGGGCATCGCGCTCGACATCAACCAGGCCGGACCGGTGCTCGGATACGAGGCGAACGTAGTCGGGTCGAACGGCTACGAGGAGACCGCGGGGTCGTCGGTCGTCGTCGTGACGGCGGGTGTCCCGCGCAAGCCGGGCATGAGCCGCGACGACCTCGTGACGACGAACGAGAAGATCGTCGGCTCGGTCACGGAACAGGCGATCGCGCACTCGCCCGATGCCACTCTCATCGTCGTCTCCAATCCGCTGGACGCGATGTGCCACGTCGCGAAGAACGTGTCCGGCTTCCCCAAGGAGCGCGTCTTCGGCCAGGCCGGCATCCTCGACACGGCCCGCTTCCGCACCTTCATCGCCCGGGAGACGAAGTCGTCGGTGAAGGACGTGCAGGCGCTGGTCCTCGGCGGGCACGGCGACCAGATGGTGTCGGTCGTGTCGGCGACGACCGTCGGCGGCGTGCCGGTGACGAAGCTCGTCTCCCGCGACCGCATCGAGGAGATCGTCGAGCGCACCGCCAAGGGCGGCGGCGAGGTGGTCGATCTGCTGGGAACGTCCGCGTGGTACGCGCCGGGTGCGGCGACCGCCCAGATGGTTCACGCGGTGATGCTGGACGAGAAGCGCGTCCTGCCGTGCACGGCCTATCTCGAGGGGGAGTACGGCGTCGACGGCCTCTACATGGGCGTGCCGGTGAAGCTCGGTGCCGGCGGCATCGAGGAGGTCGTCGAGCTCGAGCTGACGGAAGACGAGCAGACGCAGCTGCAGGAATCGGCCGACGCGGTGCGCGAGGTCGTCGGCGTGCTCTCGAGCTAGGCGATGGACCTCGGGCTGAAGGGGCGCACGGCGATCGTCTCGGGCGCGTCGTCAGGGCTCGGGCTCGCGACCGCCGAGGCGCTCGCAGCCGAGGGCGCGAACGTGACGATGTTCGCGCGCCGGCGCGAAGTGCTCGAGCGCGAGGCGGACCGCATCGGCGCGCTCGCGGTGCGCGGCGACGTGACCAACCCCCGCGACCTGAGCGCCGTCGTCGAGCGCACCGTCGAAGCGTTCGGCGGGCTCGACATCCTCGTCTGGAACAGCGGCGGCCCGCCGCCGGGGCCGGGAACCGCGATCACGCCGGAGAGCATCGAAGAGGCGGTCGAGCTGCTGCTCGCCCCGCTCGTCCGGCTCGTCGAGCTCAGCCTGCCGCACCTCACGCGGAGCGTGGGCGGCCGCATCCTCGTCTTCACGTCGAGCGCCGTGAAAGAGCCGACGGAGCACCTCGCGCTCTCGAACACGATCCGGCCCGGCGTGACGGGCTACGCCAAGACGCTTGCGCGGGAGCTCGGCCCGAGGGGCGTGACCGTGAACTGCGTCGCACCGGGGCGCATCGACACCGCGCGCCTCGCACAGCTCTATCCCGACGGCCCGAGCGAAGCCGACCTCAGGGCGATACCGCTCGGGCGCTGGGGGACCCCGCAGGAGTTCGGCGACGTCGCCTGCTTCCTCGCGTCCGACCGCGCGCGCTACGTGACGGGCACGACCGTCGTCGTCGACGGCGGCTTGACGCGCGGGCTGCTCTGATGCGCAGAGCACTGTCGCCGGTGCGGCTCGCCGCCGCGGGCGCGATCCTGCTCGTCGCGGTCTTCGCGTACATGGTCACGCAGAAGAGCGACAAGCTGCTGGAGGTTCCGGACAAGGCCCATCCGCTCAGCGGGCTGATCAACGTCCCCGGCAGCACCAGGCGCCAGGACGGCGGCGGGATCTACTACGTCGACGTCGTGCTGCAGAAGGCGTCGCTGCTCCAGGCTTCTTTCAAGCAGTTCAGGCCTGAGGGCGCAGACCTGATCCCGCAGAAGGACTTCGTTCCGACCGGCCTGACGTACGCACAGGAGCTCAAGATCGACCAGGAGACGATGAAGGTCTCGCAGAGAAAGGCCTCGGTCGTCGCGCTGCGCGCGCTCGGGCTGAAGTTCCCCGCGCGCGAGGGAGGCGTGCGCGTCGCGGCGATCGACTCGGACTCGCGCGCTCGCGGCGTCCTCCGACCTCAGGACATCGTCGTCGCCGCCGACGGCCACGAGGTCGCGACGCGCCTCGACCTCTTCAACGCGCTCGCCCGCCACCGGCCGGGCGACGTCGTCTCGATCGCCGTCCTGCGCGCCGGCAGGCGCCTCCACTTTCGGGTCAAGACGATTGCCGACAGGACCGACCCGCGTCGCGCCTTGATCGGCTTCGCACCCGTCGAGGTCGTGCAGGCAAAGCTCCCCGTCCCGGTCCACTTCGACCTGGGGCGGGACGTCGGCGGCCCGTCCGCCGGCCTCGCGTTCGCGTTGGAGGTGCTCGAGCAGCGCGGCCGCGACGTGGACCACGGCTTGAAGGTCGCGGCCACCGGCGAGATCCAGCTGGACGGCAGCGTCACGAGCATCGGCGGCGTCAAGCAGAAGACGATCGGGGCCCGGCAGGCGCATGTCGACGCGTTCCTCGTCCCCGTCGATGGGGACAACGCGAAGGTGGCCAAGCAGTACGCGCATGGCCTGCGGATCGTCCCTGTGAAGAACTTTCAACAGGCGTTGCAGGCGCTGGCAACGCTGCCCCGAAACAGCTAGCTAGCGGCACTTTTCGGCAGTTTCGAAACTGCAGGAAAATGCATAGTTTTCAGGCGCGGCAACTCTTGTCACGCGCCCCCGCGCTCGTAGTATCCCGGCTTGTCACCGCGGCCCCCCCGATGAGTCAGGTAGGCACACCTTGACCAAGCGCACCGAACTGACGTGCGAGGACTGCTACTTCCGGCGCGCCGGTTTGTGCGCCCTCCCGACAGACTCGCCCTGCCCGACGTTCAGGTTGCATAGCCGCGGCTCGCTGGTCCCGCCGCGGCAACCTCGCCTCGTGCCGAGACCGCTGCGCTGAGCCGGCGCACGCCCTCGCGGATCTCGTCGGGCGACACATAGCTGAAGGCGAGCCGCACCGTGTTCGGCGCGCCACCGAAGTCCGTGCCGGGGACGAACGCGACGCCGGGCGCGTCTCCCACCTCCTGCGGAAGCTCGAGCCAGACGAAGTAGCCGCCCTGCGGACGGCTCCACGTAGCGGACGGCAGCTCCTGCTCCAGAGCGTCGATCATCGCGTCGCGGCGCGCGCGCAGCAGCTCCCGCACCCGCTCGAGGTTCGGCTCGAAGTTGCCGCGACGCAGGAACTCGAAGACGGTCGCCTGCCCGAGCAGCACGGGTGTGATGTACGTCGACACGGCGAGCGCCTCGAGCTCGGCGTCGAGCGCCTGCGGCAGGACGAAATAGCCGACACGCAGCCCCGGCGCGATCGTCTTCGAGAACGAGGAGGAGTAGACGACCTGTTCGCCGCCGTCGAGCTCGAAGAGGGTCGGCGGACGATCGCCCTCGAAGCGCACGAGGCCGTAGGGATCGTCCTCGAGCACGAGGAGGTCGCGCTCGCGCGCGATCTCGACGAGCTGCTTTCGCCGCTCGACACCGAGCGTGCGGCCGCTCGGGTTCTGAAAGGTCGGGATCGTGTACACGAATGCAGGCTTCGGCCCGGCGTCGAGGGCCTTCGCGAGCGCGTCGAGGTCGAGGCCGTCGTCGTCCATCGGGACGGCCGTCACGTCCACGCCGCGGGCGGCGAGGAGCTTCAGCGGACGGTCATACGTCGGCTGCTCGACGACCACGCGCGCGCCGGCGAAGCGGTCGGCGAGGAACGCCAGGCCCTGCAGCGAGCCGTTCGTGACGAGGACGCGCGAGGGCTCGACGCCGTGCCGCTCGGCGATCCACTCGCGGAGCGGCTGGTATCCGCCTACCGGCCCGTACGAGAGCACCGTCGTGCCGTCGCGCTGGACGGCGGCGCGTGCGCAATCCGCGAGCTCCTCCACCGGGATGCACTCCGGTGCCGGAACGCCACGCGCGAGCGAGATCGTCTCCACAGCCCGAGTGTACGGCGGCGACCGGAGGCTAGCTGCGAAAGCAGCTGGGACCGCACGGCGGCGGCATTCCCGGCGGAGCGCTGAACCCATACAGGACACCCGCCGTGTCGGCGCCGAAGACCTGCCCGCCGGCGCTGATGATCGCCGCCACGGTGCGCCCGTCCGTCGGGAAGGTCCAGAGCTGCTTCCCGGTCGCGGCGTCGAGCGCGAAGAATCCGCCCGGCTTTCCGCCGGTCGCGAACACCACGTTCCCGGCCACGAGCGGCGTCGCCTGGCTTTCGTCTCCCACCACGGCCTGCCAGATCGGACGGAAGCCGCAGCCCGGGTCGACGTGCCATGCCGTGACGCCGTTGCCCAGGCGCGCGCCGTCGCTGCTGCGGACGACGGACTGGCCGACGTAGATCATCTGCTTCGACTCGGACCATGCCGGCGCGCCGACGAAGGGAGCGATCCCGTCGCCGAGCGGCAGGCGGAGCAGCGGGCCGTCGGCGAGGTGATTCCGATCCCAGACGTAGAGCGCGCCGTCCTTGTTGTTCGCGGCTGCGAGCGCCGGGCACGCGCTCGGGTGGAACAGGAGCGGAGCTGCACCGAAGTCCGAGTCGCCGGTCGACGGAATTCCCGGGTCGTCGGCGTCGAGCACCTCGGAGAGATCCGGAAGGAGGTTCACGACGTGGTCGCCGTAGCCCGCGTCGTCGACGTAGCACCCGCACTCGTCCGACCACACGGTCGAGTTTCCGAGGGCGGTGAACACGTTGCCCGTGGACGGGTCGACGGACACGCCGCCCCAGCCCCACATGCCGCCCATGTTGGCCGGCCCGGGCACCGGATCCCAAACGGTGAAATTGCTCGGGTCGGCGAGGGGAACGGCGAGGAGTCGCCCTTCCGGCAGGGGGCCGCCGGGCGGGCCGACGTCGCAGTAGGAGGCGACGCCGACGTAGAGGCGATCGGCGGCGATCCGCAAACCGCCCCAGACGTACTCGTACATGTTGTTCTCGACCAGCGTGAGCGGGTAGCCCGGCCGTTCCTCGCCGGTGCTCAGATCGGGTCGGCGTCGGCGGCGTAGACCGTGCCGGCCTCGGTGGCCGCGAAGACGAGCTGCTGACCGAGAACATTCGCCGAGAGCGGCGAGGCGAAGATCGGGCCGTCGAGCGCCTGCGACCAGTCGAGTCGGAGCTTCGGCACGGTGCCGAGCGTGAGCGCGCGCGTCTGGATGCCGTTCGTCAGCTGGTTGTCGAAGCCATAGCTCGTCCAGGCGTTGGCATCGGTGGGCACGGCGGCATGGCTCGGCGTCCCCCAGGCCAGGAACAGCGCTAGCAGCAGCAACCGCCGGCGACGCATCAGTCGCCTAAGAGTGAATGCGGAACCGGTCGGAGACCAGCCGTGCGACCTCGGTGGGCGTCGTGCCGACCTCGATGCCGACGGCCTCGAGCGCCTCCTTCTTCGCCTGTGCCGTGCCCGCCGACCCGGAGATGATCGCGCCGGCGTGGCCCATCGTCTTGCCGGGCGGCGCCGAGAAGCCGGCGATGTAGGCGAGCACCGGCTTCGTCACGTGCTCCTGCACGTAGCGGGCGGCCTTCTCCTCCTCGTCGCCGCCGATCTCGCCGACGAGCACAATCACCTCCGTCTCCGGATCGGCTTCGAAGCGCTCGAGCGGGTCGATGAACGACGACCCGACGACGGGGTCGCCGCCGATGCCGACGATCGTCGAGTTGCCGAGGCCGAGCTGCGTCAGCTCGTGCCCGATCTGGTAGGTGAGCGTGCCCGAGCGCGAGACGAGCCCGATCCCGCCTTCGGAGAAGATCTCCGCGGGGATGATCCCGACGTTCGCCTTGCCCGGCGACAGCACGCCCGGACAGTTCGGACCGATCATCGTCGCGCCCTTGCCGCGGATGTACGTGTAAACGCGCAGCATGTCGTGCGCAGGGATGTGCTCCGTGATGCAGATCACGGTGCCGATGCCGGCGTCGACGGCCTCGTAGATCGCGTCGGTGGCGAACCGCGCCGGCACGAAGATGAGGGAGGTGTTCGCGGACGCTGCCGTGACGGACTCCGCGACGGTGTTGAACACCGGGATGCCTTCGACGTCCTGGCCACCCTTGCCGGGCGTCACGCCAGCGACGACGTTCGTGCCGTAGTTGCGATTTCGGAGCCCGTGGAAGCGACCTTCGCTCCCGGTCAGGCCCTGCACGACGAGACGCGTGTCGTTGTCGACGATGACGGCCAAGCTATCTCTGGCTCCTACGCGCCTTGAGGAGGATCGAGCGCAGCCCGACCATCCCCTCGTCGTCGATGTCGTCGGCAAGCAGCTCGCGGACCCGTGCGGCCGCGTCGGGCGGGGTCTCGACGCGCTCCAGCCAGGCGTCGACGCTCTGCCGGCGGTCGAAGTGCTCGATCTGCTCGACCTCGAAGCCGGCGTCGGTCACGACGTCCTTCCATTCGTCCTCGCTGTAGCAGCGCACGTGCGTCGGATCGCGCAGCCGCTCTGCCTCCTCGACGCGCTCGCCCCGAAACACGTTGTCCTCGATCACGAGCAAGCGGTTGCTGACCCGCGCCATCTCCTTGACAGCCGCGGCGATGTCCGGAAAGTGATGCGCCGCGATGCGGCACGTGACGACGTCGAAGCTGCCGTCCTCGAACGGCAGGTGATCGGCGGGCGCGACGACGTCCGCCTTCATGCCGGGCGCGGGGTCGACGGTGACGACCGTGCAGCCCTGTTCGCGCAGGCGGCGGGCCACATGTCCTCCGCCGGTCGCGACGTCGAGCACCTTGACCTCCGGCCCAGGCTCGCACCACTCGACGAGCAGATCGAGGTCCGGGCCTTCGCGGTGCGTCGGGCTTTCGCGAAAGGCGTCCGCGCGCTGCGACCAGACGTCGGTCATGCGGCGAGCTCGACGGCGCGCTGCGCGGCCTCGAGCATCGTCGGCTCGACATAGAGGTTGGGCGGGGCCGCTTCGGCGAGGATCCTGCGTCCTTCCTCGGCATTCGTCCCGTCGAGCCGGACGACGATCGGCAGCTCGATCTTCATCTGGTCGAGCGCCGCGAGGATGCCGCGCGCGACCTCGTCGCAGCGCGTGATGCCGCCGAAGATGTTGAAGAAGATCGAGCGCACCTGCTCGTCGCTCGTGATCACCTCGAGCGCGTCGACGACGCCCTGCGCGTCTCCGCCGCCGCCGAGGTCGCAGAAGTTCGCGGGCCGCCCGCCGGCGACGACCACGACGTCGACGGTGGACATCGAGAGACCTGCGCCGTTCCCGAGGATGCCGACGCTGCCGTCCAGCTTCACGTACGTGACGCCTTTCTCGCGCGCGAGCCGCTCCTGCGGATCGGCCGCCTCGACGTCGCGCATCTCCGCGATGTCGGGATGACGGAAGAGCGCGCTGTCGTCGACCGTGAACTTCGAGTCGAGCGCGCGGACGTCGCCGTCGGGCGTGACGATCAGCGGGTTGATCTCCGTGAGCATCGCGTCCGACTCGACGAAGCACCGGTAGAGCTTCTCCACGATGCCGAGGATCTGCTTCTGCTCGTTCGGGTCGTCGATCCCTGCGCCGTAGACGAGACGGCGCGCCTGGTACGGCTGGAAGCCCTCGAGCACGTCGACGTGCAGTCGGGCCAGCGCATCCGGATTCTCCTCTGCGACCTGCTCGATCTTGATGCCGCCCTCCGTCGTGAGCATGTAGAGCGGCTTCTTCGCACCGCGGTCGAACGTGATCGAGAGGTAGTACTCCTTCGAGATGTCGGACGCGCGCTCGATCCAGACCTTGCGCACGACGTGGCCGTTGATGTCGAGCCCGAGGATGTCCTCGGCCTTCGCCTCCGCGTCGTCGGCGCCGTCGGCGAGCTTCACCCCACCGGCCTTGCCGCGGCCGCCCGTCAGCACCTGAGCCTTGACGACGAGCGGGCCGCCGAGCTCCTCGGCGGCCGCGCGTGCTTCCTGCGGCGTCGCTGCGAGCCGGCCTTCCGAGACCGGGATGCCGAACCGCTCGAACAGCTCCTTGCCTTGGTACTCGTAGAGATCCACGGGCGCGGCGAGTGTACTCGCGCGCGCCCGCGGGACGGCGCAATCGTTTACCGCTGCGGCACCCAGCCGCCCGAGAGCGGCTCGCCGATCTGCAGCGCGAAGCGCTCGAGCAGTTCGGGAACCGTCTCCGGTTGCATCTCGAGCCCGTAACGCGCGTTCAGCGCGGCAAGCTCTACGGGCTCGGCCTCGAGCGCTCCGCCGAGATGGTCTCGAGGATCCGGCACGGCTCGTCGCCTGCGTTCCAGAACGTGTGCCACTGGTTCCGCGGCTTGAAGACGAGGTCACCGGGACCGGCCTCGACCACGTCGTCGCCGAGCAGCGCGCCCATGCGGCCCTCGAGCACGAAGCTGTACTCGTCCTCCCGCGTATGCCGGTGGAGCGGCGCCGCGAGCGCGCGGGGAGACATCGGATGCTCGACGAGCGAGAAGCGCTCGTCCGCCTGCTGGCCGTCGATCATGAAGCGCGCGCCGATGTTTCCGAGGAAGCCGTCCCTGCCATCGTCCGGAGCCACGATCCGGGGGGCTGTGGCGGTGCTCGTCATGGTGTCTCCTTTTTCGTAGGACAGTAGTGCGTCCATATCGCATGAAGCGCCGCGCCGAGCTGGAAGAGGCGACCCGCCTCCGCATCACCGAGAGCGCCGTGGCCCTCCACGAGCGGATCGGACCGGCGCAGACGTCGATCTCCGCAATCGCGGACCAGGCGGGAGTCCGCCGCTCGACGGTCTACCGGCACTTCCCCGACGAGGACGCGCTGTTCGCGGCCTGCTCGTCGCACTTCCGCTCCCTGCACCCTGCGCCCGACCCAGCTGTCTGGGCGGAGATCGAGGACGCCGACGCGCGAACCGAAACCGCTCTACACGAGCTGTACGCGTTCTACGGACGCACGCAGCGCATGTACGAGAGTCTCTTCCGCGACGAGAGCCTGGTTCCGGCCGTGCGGCGCCGGTTGCGCGACTTCCACGGTTACCTGGAGGCCGCTCGTGACGTCCTGATGAAAGGGCGCAGTGTGCGGGGGCGCGCCGCGCAGCGCACGCGCGCGGCGCTCGGTCATGCCCTTGCCTTCGGGACCTGGCGCTCTTTGACGCACGAGCGGCAACTGACGGACGAGGATGCCGTCGCGCTGATGTGCCGGCTCGTGCAGAGCGCTAGCCGCCGCTGATCACGCAGATGACCTGACCGGTCTTGACCGGCTGTCCCGGTGCGACGGACAGGTCGGTGATGCGCCCTGCACGATGGGCGTGTACCTCGTTCTCCATCTTCATCGCCTCGACGATGCACACGACTTGCCCGGACTCCACCTCGTCGCCGTCCGCGACCTCGACCGCGAGCACGGTCCCCTGCATCGGGCTGACGATCGCATCCTTGCCCGCCCCGGCCGCGCCACCTGCGCGCGCGCGCTCCCGGCGCCGGCGCGCCAGCTCTGCGTACGGTGGCTCGGGTTTGAGCAGCCGGACCTCGAAGCGCTTGCCGTCTACCTCCACGAACCGGACTGCGCGGGACAGTCCCTCGGACATGTCCGGTCCCCGGACATGTCCGGGGACAGTCGCGCTCAGGTCCGCCGCCCGCGCTGCCATCAGCTCTGACTCGACGAGGCCGTGGCACGTGCCGCCCTCGATGAAGCAGGGATGCGTGAGCAGCGCCTTGTGGAACCCGATCAGCGTCTTGACGCCCTCGACGTCGAGCTCCCCGAGCGCGCGCAACATCCGCCGGCGCGCGTGATCCCGGTCGACGCCGTGCACGATCAGCTTCGCGATCATCGGGTCGTACAGCGGCGAGATCTCGCTCCCGGCGACGACGCCGGAGTCGACGCGCACGCCGGGGCCGCTCGGCTCCCGGTACGCCGTGATCGTTCCCGGCGCCGGGAGGAAGCCGTTGCTCACGTCCTCGGCGTTGATGCGGCACTCGATCGCGTGCCCGACGAGGCGCACGTCCTCCTGGCGCAGCGAGAGCGTCTCGCCGGCGGCGATCAGCACCTGCTCGCGGATCAGGTCCAGGCCGGTGACCATCTCCGTCACCGTGTGCTCCACCTGGATGCGCGTGTTCATCTCGAGGAAGAAGTACTCGCCGTCGCGGGAGAGCAGGCCCTCGATCGTTCCGGCGCTCTGGTAGCCGACCGCCCGCGCTGCATCGACCGCGATCGCGCCGATGCGATCGCGCAGGTCGTCGTCGACGGCCGGCGAGGGCGTCTCCTCGACGAGCTTCTGGTGGCGGCGCTGGATCGTGCAGTCGCGCTCGCCCAGATGGATGACGTTGCCGTGGGAATCCGCGAGCACCTGAACCTCGACGTGCCGCGGGTCCTCGAGGTAGCGCTCCACGTACACGGCCGCATCCGAGAAGTACGCCTCGCCCTCGCGTTGCGCCGACTCGAGTGCACGCGCCGCCTCGCCGGCGCCCCGCACCACCTTCAATCCCTTGCCGCCGCCGCCGGCCGAGGCCTTGATGGCGATCGGCCAGCCGAGCTCGTCGCCGAGGCGCCGCACCTCGTCCGCCGTCTCGACCGCCTCCGTCACCCCCGGCACGATCGGGACGCCGGCCGCACGCATCCGCTCGCGCGCCTCGATCTTCGAGCCCATCGCCTCGATCGCCTCCGGCGGCGGCCCGATCCACACGATCCCGGCGTCGACACACGCGCGGGCGAAGGCGGCGTTCTCGGCCAGAAAGCCGTAGCCGGGATGGATCGCCTCTGCGCCCGCGCGGCGAGCGGCGTCGAGGATCCGCAGCTGGTTGAGGTAACTCTCGGACGGCGTCCCGCCGCCGACGAGATACGCCTCGTCCGCGTATGCAACGTGGGCCGCGTTGCGATCGGGATCCGAGTAGATCGCAACCGTCCCGATGCCGAGCTCGCGCAGAGTCCGGAAGACGCGGATGGCGATCTCGCCCCGGTTCGCCACGAGCACTTTGCTGAAGACGGGCACGACCCCTCTATTCTCCAGGCGATGAGCCTTCCCGATGCACTGACGGTTGCGCGTGCCGCGTCGGTCCCGTTCGTCGTGCTCCTCTACGCCTGGAACTTCGACGGGCACAACTACTGGGCGACGGCCCTCTTCGCCGCGGCGATGGCCACCGACTGGTTCGACGGCCGGATCGCCCGCAGCCGGGGACGCTCGTCGCAGCTCGGCTCGCTCCTCGATCCCGCCGCCGACAAGATCCTCGTCCTCGCCGTGCTGATCATGCTCGTGGAGCAGAGCGTCGCCCCGGGGTGGATGGTGGCGCTGATCGTCGTCCGCGAGTTCCTCGTCACCGCACTGCGGCTCGCAGCGCTCGAGCGCGGCGTCGTGCTGCACGCCCGCGACCTCGGA
>MNJC01000069.1:1962-14350 GCA_001920085.1 Actinobacteria bacterium 13_1_20CM_4_69_9 | reverse complement strand
GACCACGTCCAGAACACCGCGGAGGTGATCCGCGGCGACCCGGACGAGGTGGCACGACTGTTCGCGCGTCCCGCGCCGCGCATGCCCCACGGGAACGGGCGACGCGGCCTCGCCAGGCGCACGCCGGCGCGCGCCGGCTACGAGGAGCAGGTGCGCGCCGCGCAGGAGCACATTCGCGACGGCGACGCATTCCAGATCGTGCTCTCGCAACGCGCCGAGCGCCCGACGACGGCGTCGGCGCTCGACCTCTACCGCGCACTGCGGCGCGTCAACCCGTCGCCCTATCTGTTCCTGCTCGAGCTCGACGGCCTCGCCCTGATCGGCTCCTCGCCGGAAACGCTCGTCAAGTGCGAGGGCCACAGTGCGAGCCTCAACCCGATCGCGGGCACGACGGAGCGCGGGCCCGGCGACGCGGAGCGGCTGCTGGCGTCGGAGAAGGATCGCGCCGAGCACGTGATGCTCGTCGACCTCGGCCGGAACGACCTCTCCCGCGTGTGCGTTCCCGGCACGGTCGACGTGACGCGCTTCCTGGAGGTGGAGCGCTACTCGCACGTCACGCACCTCGTCTCGCAGGTCAGCGGCGAGCTGCGCGACGGTGTCGGGCCGTTCGACCTGCTGCGCGCCTGCTTCCCTGCAGGAACCGTGTCCGGTGCGCCCAAGGTGCGCGCGATGCAGATCATCTCCGAGCTCGAAGGACGGCGCCGCGGGCCGTACGCCGGCGCCGTCGGCTATGCGCTGCCGGACGAGCAGACGCTCGACACCTGCATCGCGATCCGCACGATCGTCCTGCGCGACGGCGTCGCGCACCTGCAGGCGGGCGCCGGCATCGTGGCCGACTCGGAACCGGCCGCCGAGCACGAGGAGTGCCTGCGAAAGCTCGCCGCCGTGGAGGCGGCGATCGACCTGGCGGAGTCCGAACAGCGGTGATCCTGCTCGTCGACAACTACGACTCGTTCACGCACAACCTCGCCCACCTCTTCGGCGAGCTCGGCGCGGACGTCGTCGTGCGCCGGAACGACGCGCCCGACCTCGAGCGGTTGCGGCCCTCGGCGCTGATCGTGTCGCCGGGCCCCGGCCGGCCGCCGGAACGCGTGGTCGCGCTCGTGCGTGACACCCGCGTCCCAACGCTCGGCGTCTGCCTCGGCCACCAGGCGATCGTGGAGGCCTTCGGCGGCGAGATCGGTTCTGCACGCGAGCTCGTGCACGGCAAGGCGTGCTCGGTGCGGCACGACGGCCGAGGCCTCTTCGCCGGGCTCCCGGAGGAGCTCGAGGTCGGCCGGTATCACTCCCTCGCGGCGGCGAGCGTGCCGGGGGTGCTCGAGGTGTCGGCGACGAGCGACGACGGCGAGGTGATGGCCGTGCGCCACCGCGACCTGCCGATCGACGGCGTCCAGTTCCATCCGGAGTCGGTGCTGACGCCACTCGGCCGCGAGATCGCGCGAAACTTCCTGGCGAGATGATCCAGCAGGCGCTGCAGCAGGTGCTCGACGGCCATGACCTGACGCGGGACGAGACGCGCGAGGTGATGAGCGAGATCATGGCCGGCGCGGCGACGCCCGCGCAGATCGGCGGCTTTCTCGTCGCCCTGCGCGCGAAGGGCGAGACGGCGGACGAGATCGCGGGCTGCGCGGAGGCGATGCGCGCACACGTCCTCCCCGTGCGGCCGCGTCGAGAAGACCTCGTCGACACGGCGGGGACGGGCGGAGACGGCGCGCGGACGATCAACATCTCGACCGCCGCGGCGCTCGTCGCCGCCGCTGCCGGCGCCGGCGTCGCGAAGCACGGGAACCGTGCCGTGTCGTCGGCCTGCGGGTCCGCCGACGTGCTGGAGGCACTCGGCTTCACCCTCGAGCAGGAACCGGAGCGCATCGCCAGCTCCATCGACGAGCTCGGCTTCGGCTTCCTGTTCGCCCCCTCGCATCATCCCGCGATGCGCCACGCCGCGCCGGTGCGCAGGGAGCTCGCAACACGCACCGTCTTCAACGTGCTCGGCCCGCTGACCAACCCGGCCGGGGCGCGCGCGCAGGTCGTGGGCGTCTACTCGGCCGAGCTCGTGCGCACCATCGCCGACGTGCTCGCGGCGCTCGGTGCGCGACGGGCGTTCGTCGTGCACGGCGCGGGCGGGATCGACGAGCTCTCTCCGGTCGGCCCGAATCTCCTCGCCGAGGTCGTCGACGGCTCGGTGCGCGAGCGGACGCTCGATCCCGAGCAGGAGCTGGGCCTTCCCCGCTGCGACGTCGCGGAGCTGCGCGGCGGCACGCCGGCGGAGAACGCCGCCGCGGTCCGGGAGGTGTTCGACGGAGCGAACGGCGGGCGCCGCAACGCGATCCTGCTGAACGCTGCAGGCGCGATCGCCGCGGCGGGCCACGCGGAGGACCTGCGCGAGGGGCTCGAGCTCGCGCGCCAGACAGTCGACTCCGGTGCGGCTGCCGAACGCCTCGAGCAGCTGATCGCGTTCTCCCGCCAGACTGTCACTGCCTGATGGGCAGGTTTCGGGACGCCCTCGCAGCACCCGGCCTCGGCGCGATCGCCGAGGTCAAGCGCCGCTCCCCTTCGGCCGGCGACCTCCGGCTCGACGCCGACCCGGCGCGCCTCGCGGCTCAGTTCGCGAACGCGGGCGCGGCAGCGATCTCGATCCTCGTCGACGAGCGCTTCGGCGGCTCGCTCGACGACTTGAAGGCGGCGCGGTCGGCGACCGCCGCACCGCTGCTGGCGAAGGGATTCTTCAGCGAGGAGCTCGACCTCCTCAAGCTGAAGCTCGCCGGCGCCGACGCCGCGCTCGTCATCCTTCGCGACGTAGACGACCAGCGCGCCGCGGCGCTCGTCTCATACGCGCGCGAGCTCGGGCTCGAGACGCTCGTCGAGGCGCACGACGCGAACGAGCTCCACCGCGCGGTCGCGCTCGGCGCGGAGGTGATCGGCGTCAACGCGCGGGACTTGACGACCTTCGAGATCGATCGCGCAGAGCAGCTCGACCTCGTCGCTCGACTCGGCGAGCACGACGCGGTCGTCGTCGCCGAGAGCGGTGTGCACACGCGCGCTCACGGCGCGGCCGCGGAGCTCGCCGGCGCCGACGCGATCCTCGTCGGCTCTGCCTTGATGCAGGCCGACGATCCGGCCCAGAAGCTGCGCGAGCTGCTGTCGCGACCGCTCGTGAAAGTGTGCGGGTTGACCCGCCAGGACGACGTCGACGCGGCCCTCGACGCCGGCGCAGACATGCTCGGCTTCATCCTCGTCGAGGACAGCCCCCGCCGCGCGCCGGCCGTCCTCGACGTACCGGGCGATCGGCTGAGCGTCGCCGTGTTCGTCGGCGACGCCGAGGACGCCGGCTCCGATCTCGTGCAGGTCTACCAGCGCGAGGAAGGCCGGGTGCGCGGGCGCGACGCCGTGCTCTTTCGAAACGGCCGCGCCGTTGCACACGTGGTCGACCTTCCCTGGGAGGAGCGCGATCCGCTGCATCTACAGCGCGCAGCCGCACGCGAAGGGCGCGTCGTGCTCGCCGGGCGCCTCGGCCCCGACAACGTGCGCGAGGCCGTACGCGCCGTTCGGCCGTGGGCGGTCGACGCGGCGTCGCGACTCGAGGCCGAGCCGGGCGTCAAGGACCACGACAAGGTCCGCGCCTTCGTCGCGGCGGCTCGATGAGCACAACGGCGGGCGGCCTCTTCGGCACCTATGGCGGACGCTTCGTCCCTGAGACGCTCGTGCCCGCGCTCGACGAGCTCGACGCAGGCTGGCGTGACGCGCAGGCGGACGAATCGTTCCGCGCGGAGCTCGACGAGCTCGGCCGGACGTTCGCCGGACGCCCGACACCTCTGACGCGGGCCGAGCGCTTCGCGCCGGGGAAGCGCGTCTACCTGAAGCGCGAGGATCTCCTCCACACCGGGGCGCACAAGCTCAACAACGCCCTCGGGCAAGCGGTCCTCGCACGGCGGCTCGGCAAGAGCCGCATCGTCGCGGAGACCGGCGCAGGCCAGCACGGCGTCGCAACCGCAACGGTGTGCGCGCGCTTCGGGCTCGAGTGCGTCGTCTACATGGGCGAAGAGGACATGCGCCGCCAGCGCCCCAACGTCGAGCGGATGGAGTTGCTCGGCGCCGAGGTGCGTCCGGTCGACTTCGGGACGCGCACGCTGAAGGAGGCGACCAGCGAGGCGATCCGAGACTGGATCACGAACGTCGCGACGACGCACTACCTGATCGGGTCGTGCGTCGGCCCGGCGCCCTATCCGGAGATCGTGCGCGAGCTCCAATCGGTAATCGGCCGCGAGGCGCGCGCCCAATTCCTCGAGGCAGAGGGCCGGCTGCCGGAGGTCGTGCTCGCCTGTGTGGGCGGTGGCTCGAACGCGATCGGGATGTTCGCGGGCTTCCTCGACGACGCGCAGGTCCGCCTCGTCGGCGTCGAGGCCGCCGAGGCGGCATCGCTCGGCACTGGCCGCGCGGCCGTGCTCCACGGCGCTCGATCCTCGGTGCTCGCCGACGCGGACGGGCAGATCGCCGATGCGCACTCGATCTCCGCGGGGCTGGACTACCCGGGCGTCGGCCCCGAGCATGCATGGCTCCGCGACAGCGGCCGCGCGGACTACCTGACGACAACCGACGACGAGGCGCTGGTCGCGTTCCGCGAGCTGACGCGACTCGAGGGGATCATCCCCGCGCTCGAGCCGGCCCATGCGCTCGCGCGTGTGCGCGAGCTCGACGAGCAACACGTGCTGGTCTGCCTGTCGGGACGCGGCGACAAGGACCTGGCCGAGGTGCTCGCGCACTGACGTACAGCTTCCCCGAGACGCTACGCACCCCCGAATTGCTGCTGCGCCCGCCCACCGACGCCGACATCGACGCGATCGCGCCCGCATTCCGGGATCCCGAGGTCGGCGGCGAGGCGGGCCTCCCGCCCGTCGACGGCGACACGCTGCGCACGATGCTGCGCGAGCAGCTGCCGTGGATGCACGAGCGCGGGCTCCTGGCACCGTACGTGATCGAGGACACGAGCACGGGCGGGCTCCTCGGCGGGGCAAACCTCCGTCTGTTCGACCCGATGCGCGACACGGTCGAGCTCGGCTATTGGCTGTTCGTCGAGGCGCGCGGCCGCGGAGTCGCGACGCGCGCGGTGCGCGCACTCGTCGACGACTCTCATGCTCGCGGCATCGTCCGCGTCGAGGCGCACGTGCGGCTCGGGAACCTCGCGTCCGAGCGCGTGCTCGAGCGCGCCGGCTTCGAGCGCGAAGGCGTCAAGCGCAAGCTGCTGCGCCACGGCGGCACGCGCGTCGACGCCACGCTGTTCGCGATCGTCGCGCCGGACCTCGAGTGAAGACGCTCGTCATCTACTTGATGGCCGGGAAGGCGACGCCCGAGCTGGCGGCCGCAGCCGCCGAGGGCGGTGCCGACGTCGTCGAGCTCGGCTTCCCCTTCTCCGACCCGCTGGCCGACGGCCCCGTGATTCGCCGCGCCGGCGAACAAGCGCTCGCAGAGGGCATGCGCACAGAGGCCTGCCTCGAGTGCCTCGCGCGCGCGCGTGAACTGATACCGCGAACGCCGTTGGTGCCCATGACCTACGCGGCGCTGCTGGAGGCGTACGGCTGGGAGCGCTTCGTAGAGGACGCGCGCGGCGCCGGCGCGACGTCGCTGATCGTCGCGGACCTGCCCGCCGGTGAGCGGCCGGAGGTGCGCCGCGTGCAGCTCGTCGCGCCGACCTCGACGGACGAACGCCTCCGCGTCGCCGCGCAGCAGACCGACGGGTGGCTCTACCTCGTCACTCTGACCGGCACGACAGGCGCACGGAAGGAGGTCTCGCCCGCCCTCGCGGGGCTCGTCGAGCGTGCCCGTGCCGTCGCCGACGTGCCGCTGTACGCAGGGTTCGGGATCTCAACACCGGAGCATGCGCGCGCGACCGCACGGCTCTGCGACGGCGTCGTCGTCGGGTCGCGCGCGGTCGAGGTTGCACAGGAGGGGCCTCAGGCCCTGCGGGCATACGTCCGCTCGCTCCGCGAAGCTCTCGACTCGTTGTGACCTGGCTCGTCCTCTTCGACGTCGACGGCACACTCGGGGGCCGAGACCGACGCCGGCCTGCGGCGGTGGTGCGAGGCCTTCTCGACGGAGTACTTGCGCCTCCTCGCGGGTGCGGACACGAGCCACTGGGAGACAGGCCTCGGCGCACACGAGACGATCGCAGCCCTCGAGCACCCCGCGTTGTTGACGGGGAATCCGCCCGTAGTCGCGCACGCGCGAATGGAGCGGCTCGGCCTCGGGCAGTACTTCCCGCCGGGGCAGGGCGCCTTCGGCTGTGAGCGCGAACAACGCTCGGAGCTATTCGCACTTGCGCGCGAGCGTGCCGGCGGTTGGCCGGGGGAACGCACGGTCGCGGTCGGTGACACACCGATCGACATCTCCAGCGCGCACGATGCCGCCTGTCGTTGCGTCGCCGTGACGAGCGGGCAGTACGCGCGCCATCAGCTCGCGTCGGCGGACGTCGTGATCACGGAGCTGTCGCAGCTCGCGTCCGCGTTGCGCGCGCTGGACACGTGATCGCGCCATAAGCGAACCGAATCGCACTTCACCTGCTCGCTTCACTAACTAAAGCGGCGCCGCGGCGTCCGATCGATATCGGGCCAGATATCCCTCGGGCTCGTGGCGGCGCTGCTAAGGGAGACGAGATGACCGAAAGCGTGGGGCGGAGCGCTTGGCACGGGATCGAAGTCCGCCATCTGGCTGCGCTGCAAGCCCTTGCCGAAGAAGCCTCGTTCCACGGCGCCGCACGCCGCCTCGGGTACTCGCAGCCGGCCGTCAGTCAGCAGCTCGCGGCGCTCGAGCGCATCGTCGGGACCCAGCTGGTCAACCGTCCGCGCGTGTCGCAGCCGTTGACGTTGACGGAGGCCGGGACGCGCTTGCTCGTGCACGCCCGCGCGGTTCAGGCGAGCCTCGCAACAGCCGAGTCCGAGCTGAGCGCCGGGAGCGGAAAGGTGCAGATCCGCATCGGCACCTACCAGACCGTCTCGTCGCTCCTTCTGCCCCACGTCGTGCGCGAGCTCGAGCGCCGGGCCGCGTACGTCGAGGTCGTGCTCGACAACAGCCCCGGCGACACGTCCCTCGTCGCCGCGCTCGACCGAGGTGAGATCGACGCGTCGTTCGTCGACCTGCCGCTGCGTTTCGAAGGCGGGCTGCACACGGAGCCGCTCGCCGTCGACGAGTACGTGCTGGTGATGCCACGCGGCGCACGGCGCGAGGCGACAGACGAGCCGCTGCATCCCGTCGACCTGCGAGGGCTCAATCTGATCGGCTTCAAGACGTCCGGGAGCACGCAGCGCGTGATCGACCAGCTCCGCGCCGACGGCGTGGACCCGCACTTCGTCCTCCGCTGCGACGACAACAACGTCGTCCAGGGCTTCGTGGCTGCCGGCTTCGGCGCCGCGCTGATCCCCCGGCTCGCAGCCGAGCTCCTGACGGGCTCGTTCCAGGTCCGGCCGTTCGAGCCTGGATTGCCGCCGCGGATCATCGGCCTCGCGTGGACGCGCGACCTCGCCGCTGCGCCGTGGTTGCAGACGTTCATCGATGCGACGCACCGTGTCGTGTCACGGATCTGGGCCGACCGCGCACTCGAGACGCACCAGCCCGTGCCGCAGCTCGCACGCGCACGGCAGTAGCTCATCGCAAGCACGAAAGTGGCGATAAGGAAGTCGCGCTCTTCTGCACGTAAAGCGCGGCTATGTTCGGTGCAGTGCGTTCACGTCTCGCATTCGACGTCGACGCAGCTACTCACTTCCGTGTCGAAGGCGCACTCCTCCGTGCGCCTTCGATGTTTCCGCGCGCGCTTCGCCGAATCGACTCATTCGACCTCGTTATGCGCGCTAACAGGCTCCGCATTCCCGAGTCTCCGTTCGCGTAATGCGCCTCGACTCGACAGGTGTGCGTTCACGCGCGGGCTCGCAGATCGAGGCCTGAGAAGGAGGGATAGATGCATCGACGGAAGCTCTGGCTCTTGGCCGGGGCGGTGCTCGTAGCGCTTGCGCTCGCGGCCACCGGCTCGGCGAGAGTAAGTGGGCCGGACGGTGCCTCCGCGAAGAGCGCAGGCACGCTGGTCTTCGGAGCGGAGCAGGGCGGCGGTCCGGACTGGTGCTTGAACCTGATCCTGGACGTCGACTGCAATGCGTTCTGGAACGTCGTGTTCCAGACGCCCGTGATCCGCGGCGCGTTCATCTTCACGCCGAAGTTCACCTACGCCCCGGACCTGATCACCCACTACAAGTTCCAGACGAGGCCGCAACGCATCACGTACTACCTGCGAAAGAACGCGAAGTGGAGCGACGGCGTTCCGGTCACGGGGAAGGACTGGATCTTCACGTGGAAGACCGCGGTCAACGCGAAGTACAAGGATCACATCGATCCGCTCGGGTGGCAGGACATCCGCAGCGTGAAGGGCAGCAAGTACGTCGTAAAGGTCACGTTCAAGCGGAACTTTGCGCCGTGGCGCGGGCTCTTCAACTACGTCCTCCCGCAACACGCGCTCGCGGGCTCGGACATGCTGACCGTTTGGAACGACTGCATCTGCAACCCGAAGAAGGGCAATGCCCCGATCGCTGACGGACCGTTCCTGCTGACGAAGTTCGATCGCGGCTCCGGCATCACGCTGCAGCGGAACAGCCGCGGCTGGTACGGCCCGAAGGCAAAGCTCGACTCGATCGTGTTCCGGTTCATCACGAACACGAACTCCGAGATCCAGGCGATCCGCTCGGGCGAGGTCGACGCGATCTACCCCCAGCCGCAGCTTGCGCTCGCGGACCTGCGCAACCAGGCGGGCCTGCGCATCCAGACGCACGTCGGGCTGCAGTACGAGCACATCGAGATCGAGCAGGGCACTCACGGCAATCCGCTGGCCAAGCAGGCGTGGCTCCGCCAGGCGCTGATCACCGCGGTCAACCGAACTGCGGCGGCGAAGGCGCTCTACGGGACGCTCAACCCGAGCGTCGGCGCGCTGCAGTCCCTCGTCCGCCTGAAGGGCGAGAAGGGCTACTCGCTCGACTTCGCAAAGTGGAACTACAACACGAACAAGGTCGAGAGCATGATGCGGGCGCACAACTGCTCGAAGGGCGGCGACGGAATCTTCCGTTGCAACGGGACGAAGGTCTCGTTCGACTTCGCCTCCACGACGGGCAACGCACTGCGGACGCTCGCGTTCACGATCTTCCAGGATCAGGCCGCGAAGGCCGGCATCGAGCTGAAGAACGGGTTCGTGCCTGCAGGCACGCTCTTCGGCAGCAAGCTGCCGGCGCACGACTTCGACCTGGCGATGTTCACGCAGCTCGTCACGGTCGATCCGCACTACGTGGCCACCAACTTCGCGTGCGGGAATGCGAGCAACTACACGGAGTACTGCAACCGGCAGGTCACGAGGTGGCTGCTGCAGTCCGACCGTGAGCTGAACGACAGCAAGCGCCTCGCGCTGGTCAAGAAGGTCGGCAAGGTGCTTGCGAAGGACGTGCCGATGATCCCGCTCTTCCAGCGGCCGACGTACTTCGTCTACAAGACGGCGCTCGGCGGCCTCGTCGACAACCCGACGAGCCAGGGCCCGACCTGGAACGTCGAGAAGTGGACGAAGAAGTAACGCTCGACTGAACTGACTCCCCTCCAAGGAGACCGCGAGCCCCGCCCTTTTCTGCCGAGGGGGCGGGGCTACTGCGGGGGAAAGCTTCGCTTTCCCCCGCTTTTTGTGTACTGCGCTTCGCGCGAAACGCGTGCGAGCTCGGCTCGCACGCTTCTTGTCGGTCGGCGATTGTCTGCTTCCGTGCGGCGCGCCAATGCTTCGCGTTGGCGCGTCGCATCAGTTCGCCTCCGCGTAAGCGCGCTGCGCGCTGCTTACGCTGCGGCCTGGGCCATGGTTGAGGTCGGAGCCGTCGTTTCCACACGCGCTGCTGAAGATTCCGTAACGGGTCCCGCGTAGCGTCGGAGGCGATGCCGAGGTTCCTCCCGGTGGGGAAGGACGCCAAGGGCGCGGCACGCTTCCTGCTGGCCGCGCTGCCGGCACTCGGCGCGCTGCTGACTGCGCTCGCGATCACCGGCGACCTCGTCGGCCGGATGGCGCGCAATCACCCGTGGGCGACGTTCGCATCGTTCGGCTGCGCCGCGACCGCTGTGTTCCTGGGCGCGGTCGCCGCGTTCGGGCTGCGGGCCGGCTCGGCTGCGGAGCGCCGTGTCCTCTACCTGGGCCTTGTAGTCCTCGGCGCTTCCCTCGTGCTGACCGTCTACGGCGGCGTGCGGACGTGGGGCGACCGTCCGCAGCCGAGCATCACGATCACGCCGAAGCGCGGCTCGCTCGTGACGGTGTCGGTGCAAGCCAGCGGCCTGCGCTCGACCGATCACCTCGTCGTGCAAGTGGAGCAGCTCGGCAGCGCGGGCCGGCCCGGACAGGAGCTCTACGGCGCGTCGCTCGGCCCTGACACGTCGGGCGATGTCGAGCAGACGGTCGACGTGCCGCTGCCCGCCGGGGACTTCGACGACATCGGCGCGAAGGCGTGGGTGGGCGACGAGCCGAACGACTGCTACCGCAACGGGAACAGCACCGGCTGCGTGCGCGTGCACGTCTCGCGTCCACAGGAGCGCCCCCAGCTTGCGGTGGATTGGGAGACGTTCGTGCGCGCGCCGCGCATCTCGATCCGCTTGAAGGCACACAACCTGCCGCAGCGCCCGACGCGGTCGATGACGTTACGCGTATACGGGCTCGCGCCCGGGCTGCCGGCCCGTGTGCTCGCGGAATGGGCGCTCGCCCCGGATGCCGACGGCAGCTTCGACCGGCGCCTGTCGGTCGTGGTCGGGCACGCGTTCTCGGACGTGTGCGTCGTCGCGAGCACGGTGACGCGCGGGCCGGCGTGCCCCGCCCCGGTGGACGACGGCACCGTCTGGTTACAGCTCGCCGTGCCGAGCGCTCAGTAGCGCTTCTGCACGGTCGTCCATGCAACGCGCTGCAAGAAGCGCGCGAGCGACAGGTCGAGCCCGTCGGTGAAGCGGCTTCCGATCGGAGACCGACGCTCGAGAATCGCATAGAAGACGCACGCGGCCAGGTAGGAGCCGGCGCGGCTCGGATGCGTGCCGTCCGACGCCCAGAGGTCGAGCTGCGGCCGGCGGGTGAGCGCTTCCGCCCACGCAACACCGACCGGCGCGACCGCCGACCGCGACGCGCGTGCCGCGTCCCAGTACCCGTCGACGACGCGCTGCTGCATCGCCGCGTAGGTGTCGCCGGACACATTGCGCCGGTCGCCGGTGCGGTGCGCCCACGTGACGAACAGGAGTGGCTCGGCGCCGCTCGCACGGATCCTGTCCGCCAGGTCCGTGACATACGGAGTGAACTCCCGCGCCCGGTCGTCGTCGGGGAACGACGGAACCTGGCTCTGCTCCTGCAGGACGACGACGTCCCAGCGGACCTCGCGCAGCAGGCGGTCGAGGCCGCGATCACCCGCGAACTGGCTCAACTGCCACCCCGGCGCGGTGAACGAACCGGCGAAGATCGGGGTGCGCGCGCCGCCGAGCCGATGAACGAGCCCCGGCAGGTCGTTCTTGAAGGTGAGGCTGTTCCCCACGAAGAGCACGCGGGCTCCGGCACGGTTGCTGCGCGCGAGCCTGAGGTCGCCCGCGGCGATCGGCGCGAATGGGTTGCGGACGATCCCGACCTTGACGAGACCCGCGTATACGGAGACGCCGAGCAGGATTCCGGCCGTGACGACAAGCGTTGCGCGGCCGAGTCGTCGCATGCTCGCTGCCTCGGCCCACGACGGTTCTGCTGCTATCCCCCGAACGAGTTTCCGAGCGGCCGCGCAGGGCAATGAAGCAGACCGTGAGCACCGACGGGCGCCGTCACGAGGCGCAGACACGCATCTTCCTGCGCCCGATCGGCAGCGGCCTCCCACTCGGCTTCTTCTCGTTTGGCATCGGCATGCTGCTGCTCGGCTGCTTCGCGATCGGCTGGATCCCGGTGGACGAGCAAAAACAGGTCGGGATGCTGTTGATGTCGTTCGTGTTTCCGCTCGAACTGATCGCGACGGTGATGGCGTTCCTCGCTCGCGACACGCTGGGCGCGACGACGCTCGGTCTCTTCACGACGTCATGGCTCGCGATCGGCTGGGCAGACCTGTCGTCGCCCCCGGGCGAGACGAGCATCACGCTCGGCGTCTACCTCTTCGGCTTCGCGACCGCGATTCTGTTGATCGCCGTCATGTCGACGCTGGGCAAGCCGTTCTTCTCGGTGCTCCTGACGATCGCCGTCGCGCGCATGGTCCTCTCGGGCTACTACGAGGTCGGCGGCAGCCACGAGTGGCTCAAGGTGTCGGGCGCATTCGGCATCGCGCTCGCCGCTCTGGCGATGTACGGCGGGACGGCGCTCGGCCTCGAGGACGCACGTCAGCGAGCC
>MNJC01000069.1:0-1863 GCA_001920085.1 Actinobacteria bacterium 13_1_20CM_4_69_9 | reverse complement strand
ACGATCGTCGGGGAGGAGATGCTCCGCTGGCTCCGCGATCTCGACGGCTTCGTCGGTTCGATGATGCTGTCACGCACCGGTACGACGCTCAGCGTCACGTTCTGGGACAACGCGGAGGTAGCCGCGCGCCACCGGGTCGCCCGCACTGAGTTCCGCGACCGGATCATCGCCGTGGCGGGCGTCGAGATCGAGGAGGTCGAGGAGTTCGAGGTGACCTTCGCCCACGTGGCCGCCCTCATGGTCGGCACCTGAGCCCCGTCTTCAAGGCGTCTTCCCCAGGGCCGATACTGGTTCCATGAAGATGCGTGGGCTGCTCGGTCGCGTCCTCGGCAACCGCCGGGGCATGGTCCTCGTCTCGCTCGCAGCTCTCCTGGCGACCCTTGCGACCTCGTTCGTCGCCGGGCGCGACGCCGTCGGCTCTTCCATGCTGCTCCCCTGGATCGCCCTCTTTGCCTTCGAGGCCGGCCCGGTGCTCGGCCTTGTCGTCGCGGCCGTCTCGTTCGGCGTCTTCCTCTTCTCCCCCGCGCTCGACGGCGTGGACGTCACGACGACGTTCGTGATCGGCCGCTTCTCGTCGTTCGCCCTGATCGCGGTCGGCGTCGGCATCGCCGGAGCACGACTCCGGCGAAGCGAACGGCGAAGCCGTCGCCTCGTCGAGGGCCTCCCGCTCGTGATGTATGCCGAGGACGAGAACGGGCTGACGTACATCAGCCCGCAGATCGAGTCACTGCTCGGTTACGGAGTGAGCGACTGGCTGACGGATGCAACGCTCTGGCGCCGCGCACTGCACCCCGACGACCGTGAGCGCGTCCTCGCCGAGTACACCAAGGCCGTAGACGCCAGGACCGGCTTCGAGTGCACCTACCGCCTGATTCGCGAGGACAGCCGCCCGGTCTGGGTGCACGACTCGTCGGCGTTCGTGCCCGAGGGACCCCAGTCGTACCGCCAGGGCTTCATCGTCGACGTCACGGAGCAGCAGGAAAGCGCGGACGAGGCCGAGCGGAACGCGTCCCTGATGCGCGGGCTCATCGACGGGACGGTCGACGGGATCACGCTGACCGACCGCGCCGGCCGCATCGTGATCGCGAACCAACCCATGTTGAAGTTCGCGCGAGAGCTCGGCTTCCCCCGGACCGGCTTGATGCACGAGCGGCTGCGCTCGCTTGCGGACTTCATCACCGAGCGCGAGCGTTTCGAGGACCGGATGCGAGAGCTCGAGGCCTCGCCCGACGTCGAGAGTGCCGACGAGTTCGAGCTCCGCGACGCCGAGCGCGTCTTCCAGGGCTTCACCAGGCCGCTGACCGGCGAAAAGGGCGCGTACCTCGGCCGCGTCTGGACGTTGCGCGAGGTGACCGAGGCGCGTCAGGTCGACCGGATCAAGGACGCGCTCGTGGCGACGGTGTCGCACGAGCTGCGCACGCCGCTCACCTCGATCGTCGGCTACCTCGAATTGCTCGGTACCGGAGAGGAGCCGCTCAGTGCCGAGGACGAGCGCTTCGTCGAGATCGTGCGCCGCAACGCCGCCCGCCTGCAGCGCATGGTCGAGGAGCTCCTGTTCCTGTCCCGCGTCGACGCCGGCGGGCTCGAGCTCGACCTGGAGGACGTCGACGTCATCGAGATCGCGCGGGCCGCGCTCGGCTCGGCGGACCCCGCGGCGGCGGCCAAGCGGATTGCGCTCGAGTTCGACGGCCCCGGGGCGCTTCGCATGCGCGCCGACGGCGACCGCCTCGGCCAGGTCTTCGACAACCTGATCTCGAACGCGATCAAGTTCACGCCGGAGCGCGGCTGCGTGAAGGTGTCCATCGGCAGCGACGAAGGGACGTTCATCGCGAGCGTCTCGGACACCGGCGCGGGCATCCCGAA
>MNJC01000128.1 GCA_001920085.1 Actinobacteria bacterium 13_1_20CM_4_69_9 | reverse complement strand
GGCTGGCCGTCCAGCAGGATCGCGCCGTTCCCGGTCGACACGTGCACGGGGGCGAACAGCGCGGGTGTGGTGAGCACGAACTGGGAGACGCCGCTGCGGCCGTCCGAGGTCGTTGCGGTGACGTCGAGGTGATACGAGCTGGCCGGCATGAGGCCGGAGAGCGTCACCTCGTGCGCCGTGCCGGAGACGGTCGGCGCCGTCCAGACGACCGGCACGTCGAGCCCGTAGACCGCGCGCGACGTCGCCGCTTCGCCGGTGCGCCACGACAGCGTCGCGGAGAACGGCGTCAGCGCGACTGTCTGCACCTCTGAGATCGTGGGGGGAGGGCCGCTCGGGACGGTGGGCGCCGTCGCGGTGGTCGACCCCGTCGTCTCGGCCGGTGCATCCGTCGACGGAACGGTTGCACCGCTCGGGAAGGCCATGAACGTCAGGTCGCGGGCGTACGGCGCCACGGACGAGACGGCGCCACCGCCGGCCGGCGTGTCGCTCGCTGCCGCAGGGGCGGCCTCGACGCCCGAGACTCTCTGCAGGCCGACGGGTGTCTCCCGGCCGGTGTAGAGGCCGACCGGCGTGACGGGCCGGCGGCGGGCTGCGGGCGCGAACGCGAGGCCGGAGGCTGCCTCCTCCTGCACGCTCGAGGGCGACGCGGACACCACGCCGCCGGAGCCGGGCAGCCCGATCTTCAAGCCGATCGCGGTACCGGCAACGACCGCGAGCAGCAGCCAGCAGACGTGTCGCAGGGGCACCTAGTAGAAGTCGGCGTTTCAGCCCGGCGCCTCTCCCTCGTCCGAGGGATCCAAGCCGCTTAACTACGGCGGATGCGGCGTCCCGAGGCGGATCTGATGCTGCTCGGGACCGTCACGCTCTGGGCGTTCAACTTCACGGTCTCGAAGTACATCCTCGACCAGGGATTCCAGCCGCTCGCGTACGCCTCCGTCCGCTACGCCTGCGCGGCGCTGATCTTCATCGCGATCACGCTCGTCTGGGAAGGCTCGCTGCGGACCGATCGCGCGCTGTTGCCGCTGATGCTGGTCTGCGTCGCTCTGCTGTTCGCGAACCAGCTCAGCTTCGTCTACGCGCTGAAGTTCACGACGGCGACGACGGTCGCCCTGCTCTTCGGGACGCTGCCGATCTTCACCGCGCTCCTCGCGCGCGGCTCCGGCGTCGAGCAGCTGAGCGTGCGCTTCTGGGCCGCTGCGCTGCTCTCGTTCGCCGGTGTGGCGTTCGTCGCGGCGGGCTCCGGCGGCAGCCTCTCGGCGAACCTGAAGGGCGACGCGCTCGCGATCTCCGGCGCCGTCACCTGGGCCGGCTATTCGGTTGCGATCGCCCCGCTGATGCGGCGGTACTCGCCATTCAGGCTCAGCGCCGTCTTCCTGGGTGCGGTCACGATCCCGCTGGCGCTCGTGGGGTCCAAGCAGCTCGCGCACCAGAGCTTCGACTTCGGCGCGCTCGTCTGGCTCGGATTCGTCTTCGCCGTGCTCGGGCCACTCGTGACGACGAACTTCCTCTGGTTCACCGCGATCGACCGCGTCGGGCCGTCGCGCGCCTCGCTCTTCGCGAACCTGCAGCCGTTCCTCGCCGCGATCATCGCGCTGCTGCTGCTGTCGGAGCCGATCACGACGCTCGAGGTCGTGGGCGGGCTCGCCATCGGCGGCGGCATCGTCCTCGCCTCCCGGCGTGGCCCGGCGCCCGAGCCGCCTGCCGAGTAATCTTGAACGCGATGGGGCAGCACGACGACTTCCCGATCGACGGCTGGGACCACCTCGAGCTCTACGTCGGGAACGCGAAACAGGCCGCCTTCTACTACGAGCGCGCCTTCGGCTTTACGCCGACCGCGTACGCCGGGCCGGAGACGGGCATCCGCGACCGTGCGTCGTACGTGCTCGAGCAGGACGACATCCGCTTCGTGCTCACGACGGGGCTCCGCCCCGACAGCGAGCCGACGCGCTTCCCGTGTGCGCACGGCGACGGCGTCAAGGACGTCGCGCTGACCGTGCCCGACGCGGCCGCCGCGTATCGCCATACGGTCGAGCACGGCGCGCGCGGCGTCGTCGAGCCGCACTGGGTCGAGGACGAGTGGGGCCGCGTCCAGCTCGCGACGATCGCGACGTACGGCGAGAACGTGCACACGTTCGTGACGCGCGGCGAGTACTCCGGCCCGTATCTACCGGGCTACCGGGAGATCCCGCGCACGAACGGCCGGCCTGCGACCGGCGTCGGGCTGAAGACGATCGACCACGTCCAACGAGCCGGCGGAGGGGAAGCGGAAGAGCCAGATCGACGAGTACCTCGAGTACTTCGGCGGCCCCGGCGTCCAGCACATTGCCCTGCTCAGCGACGACATCGTGCGCACCGTGGAGACGCTGCAGGAGCGCGGCGTCAACTTCCTGTCGACTCCGGAGACGTACTACCTCGAAGCCGAGACGCGCGTGGGGGAGATCGGCGAAGACTGGGACGATCTCAAGCGATTGCGCATCCTCGTCGACCGCGACGAGGAGGGCTACCTGCTGCAGATCTTCACAAAGACGGCGCAGGATCGCCCGACGCTCTTCTTCGAGGTGATCGAGCGGCACGGGGCACGCGGCTTCGGCGAAGGAAACTTCAAAGCGCTCTTCGAAGCGATCGAGCGGGAGCAGGCACTCCGCGGCAATCTCTAGGGGTCGCATGAACGTGCGGGAGCTGTTCGACACGCCCGTGCGCCAGGCGTCGACGCTCGACGAGACGGCGCACCGTCCGTGGCCCGTGCCCGACCGCCCCTGGGTGATGGGGCAGACCTGGGACGACCTGCTGTTCGTCCACTACGACGTGCCCCTCGAGAAGCTGCGACCGCTCGTCCCGGACGGCCTGGAGGTGCAGGAGCACTCCGGGACCGGATGGCTCGGCGTGACGCCGTTCGTCGTGACCGGGCTACGCGCGCGCGGGTTGTTGCCGCTTCCGTTCGCGTCGAGCTTCCGGGAGCTCAACGTGCGCACGTACGTGACGCGGGACGGCAAGCCGGGGATCTGGTTCTTCTCGCTCGACGCGTCGAGCCAGTTGGCGGTCGAGGCAGCGCGGCGCCTCTACCGTCTGCCGTACTTCAACGCCGACATCTCCATGCGACGTCGCGGCAAAGAGGTCGTGTACGACTGCAGCCGCGACGGCGGCAAGGCGTTCAGCGCGACGTATCGTCCCGACGGCGAAGTCTTCAACGCCGAAGCGGGCTCGCTCGAGCACTTTCTCACCGAGCGGTACTGCCTCTACGCCGAGCACGAGGGGCAGTTGTGCCGGGCCGACATCCACCACCGGCCGTGGCCGCTGCAGCCTGCGGCGGCGCGCATCGACCTCAACACGATGCCGCCACTGAAGGTGTCGGAGGGCGACCCTTTGGTGCACTACTCGGCGCGCCAGGACGTCGTCATCTGGCCGCTGCACAGCGCCTGAGCGCGGCGCAAGCCTCGCCGCTGCGCGGCATCTATTCAGCGATGAGACGCATACTCACAACAACCATGTTCATTGCGGCCGCGCTCGCCCTCGCGGCGGCCGCGCTCGCCGACCCCGGCGACAAGGGGAAGGGCAAGGCCCAGGGCAAGAACAAGTTCAGCTTCCAGCTCGTCAACACCGACAACCGCTGTGACGGCAGCGGTGCGTGGGCGACGTTGAACGAGACGAGGACGTACCAGGTGCACGACAACGGCGACGGCACTTTCCGTCTGCGCCGGGTCGACAAGGGAACGTTCACGACGCTCGCGGGCACGAGCCCCGGCAACTGTACGACCAACAAGAGCAAGCACGGCCATCTCATCCGCGCCGGCGTGACCGGCCGGTTCGGTGGCTATCTCGAGGGCACGATCACGGGCGGGACCTTCAACAAGAAGGCGACCTGTGCCGCAGCGTGCTTCACGAGCGACTTCATCACCGCGTTCTTCGGCGCGGGTGCGACCTTCTCGTGCGACGTCAACAGCACGGACTGCAAGTTCAACTTCAACTACACGGCCCCGAGTCGCTCCGCCAACCGGCCGCGGCTGCTCGTCCGCCACTGGCAGGACCGCGGGAAGGGCGCCGGCTCGATGTTGCAGGAAGTCTTCCACGGCGACATCGCCAGCTCGTAGCGAGCTCCGATATCCAGCCCGAAGAGCCCGCCTCGGCGGGCTCTTCTGTTTCACTAGCCGCGTGCATCCTCAGCGGCGAATCGCGCTCGTCTCGGTCGGCGCCGCCGTCGCGCTGATCGTGCTCAAGCTCGCCGCGGGACTGCCGTCGCACAGCCTGGGCCTCGTATCGGAGGCCGCGCACTCCGGCACCGACCTGATCGCGGCCTTGCTGACCTTCTTCGCGGTCGGCGTCGCGGTCCGGCCGGCGGACGTCGCTCACCAGTACGGCCACGGCAAGGCCGAGCACCTCGGTGCGCTCGCCGAGGCCGCAATCCTTTCCGTGGTCAGCTGCTTCATCGCGTGGCGTGCGATCACCCACCTCGTCGGCAGCAGGGAGGCGTCGGTCCGGGCGACCTGGTACGCGCTGACGGTGATCTGCCTCGTGATCGTCATCGACCTCAGCCGGACGATCGTGAGCTGGCGCGCGTCGCGCCGCTACGCGAGCGCGGCGCTCTCGGCCAACGCGCTCCACTTCGGCAGCGACCTGGTCGGGTCGGGGGCTGTGCTGCTCGGGCTGCTGCTCGTGCGGGCCGGTTACGCACGTGCCGACTCGGCCGCGGCGCTGTTCGTCGCGGTGCTCGTGCTCATCGCCGCCGCGCGTCTGATGAAGGTGAACGTCGACGTGCTCATGGACCGCGCCCCTGCCGATGCCGAGGCGGCGGCGCTCGAGGCGATCGCCGCCATCGAGCCCGCCGTGACGCTCGACCGGCTGCGGATGCGCCAGGCGGGCGGCCGCCACTTCGCCGACGTCGTCATCACGGTGCCACCCGGCGCGGCAGTCGGGCAGGGACACGCCGCCGCCGACCGCGTCGAAGCGGCGGTCCAGGCGGCGCTTCCGAGGAGCGACGTCGTCGTGCACGTCGAGCCCGCGCAGGACGACGAAGCGATCCGCGACCGGGCGCACGCGGCGGCCCTCGGCATCCCGAGCGTGCGCGAGGTGCACAACGTGAGCGTCCTCGACGTCGGTGGGGCGACGGAGGTCTCGCTCCATCTCAAGCTGCCGGGCGAGCTGACGCTCGAGGAGGCGCACGAGGTCGCGACGAAGGTCGAGCAGGCGATCAAGGCGGCCGCACCGGAGGTCGATTCGGTGCAAACCCACCTCGAGCCGCTCGCCGAGGCGGGCGAGGGCCGCCGGATGCCGGACGACACGGCCGAGCGCGACGTCGTGATGCGCATCGTCCGTGACATCACCGGACACGACGCGCGCGAGCTCCGCTTCCTCCAGACCGAGGACGGTCTCGTCGCGCACCTGACCCTCGGGCTCGAAGGTGGAAGCCGTCTGAGCGACGCGCACGCGCGCGCGAGCGAGATCGAGGAGCGGATCCGGCACGAACGCCCCGAGATCGCCGACGTCGTCGTGCACACCGAGCCGTGAGCGGCATCGCGACCGACGCATGAAGCTCTGTATGTTCACGCCGCGCGAGCTGCAGCTCGAACGCGGCTGGCCGGGAGTGGTCGAGGGCGACACGGTGATCCAGCTCGCCGCGCAGACGCTGCAGTCGTTCTTCACCGGCGGCGGGACGGCGCGCCGCCATGCGGAGTACGACCTCGCCGACGTCGACTTTCGCCCGCCGGTGCTGCACCCGCCGTCGGTGCGGGACTTCTACGCTTTCGAGCAGCACGTCAAGACGGCGCGTGCGTCTCGCGGCCTCGACGTGCCGGACGAGTGGTACGAGATCCCCGTCTTCTACTTCTCGAGCCCCGCGGCGATCTACGGCCAGGGCGACGAGATCCCCAAGCCGCCTGACACGAACGAGCTCGACTACGAGCTCGAGGTGGCTGCGGTCATCGGCGCCGGGGGCCAGATCGGCGGCTTCACGATCATGAACGACTGGTCCGCGCGAGATTTGCAGCGCGCGGAGATGCGGGTCGGCCTCGGGCCTTCGAAGGGGAAGGACTTCGCGACCAGCCTCGGGCCGGTCGTCGTCACGCCCGACGAGCTCGACGGCAGCAGCGGCACGATGCTCGCGCGCGTCAACGGCGAGGAGCGCTCGCGCGGCGAGCTCGGGGACATGCACCACTCGTGGGGCTCGATCGTCGCGCACGCGGCGCGCAACACGCGCCTCCTGCCGGGCGACGTGCTCGGCTCGGGAACGGTCGGCACCGGTTGCATCCTCGAGCAGGGAGACGGGCGCTGGCTGCAGCCGGGCGACGTCGTCGAGCTCGAGGTCGAGGGCATCGGCATCCTGCGGAATACGATCGCTTGACTCTGCCGAGGGAGGCCGCAGCGTGACCGCTGTCATGGAGTGCCTGATGCGCTACGTCAAGCGGATCCTGAAGGAGGAGCCCATGTACGACGTCCTCACGAAGCGGCGCGAGATCTACCTGGCGGGCCCGCGGGGTGTCGCGCAGGTCCAGATCGCGGTGCCGCACGCGTAGTGGCCGACGTCGCGGTAGTCGGCGCGGGGATCATGGGCTCGGCGACGGCGTATGCCCTCGCGCGCGAGGGCCGCGACGTCACGCTGTACGAGCAGTTCGAGGTCGGGCACACGCGCGGCTCCAGCCACGGGCGCTCGCGCATCGTGCGGCTCGCATATCCGGACCTCGAGTTCGTCGAGCTCGCGAGGGAGTCGTTCGCGGGCTGGCGCGGGCTCGAGCAGGAGGCCGGAGTCGAGCTGCTCGAGCTGAACGGGCTCCTGGAGCTCGTCGGCGATCTCGACCAGGGCTCGAGCGCAGCGCTCGACGCGGCGGGCGCGAAGTACGAGCTCCTTTCGGCGGAGGACGCCCGCAGGCGGTGGCCGGTCGGCGTTCCGGACGGCTGGACGGCGCTGTTCCAGCCCGAGGGCGGAATCGTCCGCGCCGATCTCGCGCACCGCGCGTTCGTCGACCGCGCCGTCGCACACGGGGCGGAGCTGCGCGAGCACACCCGTGTCGACGCGCTCGACGACGTCGACGCGCGCGCCGTCGTCGTCACGGCGGGCCCCTGGGTGCAGCGGTTCTTTCCCGACCTGCCCGTGCACACCACGCGCGAGACGGTCGCGTACTTCAGGCGCGAGGGCGCGCCGCTGCCGTCCGTCGTCCAGCTCGACCCGGTCACGCGGGGGCACGCGCTGTACTCGTTGCACGATCCCGTGCACGGCCTCAAAGCGGGCGCGCACCACGCGGGGGCGCGGATCGGTCCCGACGACGAAGGCGGGCCCGACCCGGCGCTCGTCGCGCGCGTCGCGGAATGGGTGGCGCGCACGTATCCGGACGCCGACCCCGAGCCCGTCGCCGCGGAGACCTGCATGTACACGACGACGCCTGACGAGCGCTTCATCCTCGAGCGCCGCGGACGGGTCGTGATCGGGTCGGCCTGCAGCGGCCACGGCTTCAAGTTCGCGCCGGCGGTCGGGCGCCGGCTGGCCGAGATGGCCGCCGATATCCTGTAGCCGTGCCGTTCTACCAGCGACTCGGCTCGGTACCGCGAAAGCGGCATACGCAGTTCCGTGACAACGGAACCCTCCTGACCGAAGAGGTCATGGGCATGGAGGGCTTCGTCGGGATGGAGTCGATCCTGTACCACCTTCAGTCGCCCTGCCGCGTGATGAAGGTCGGCGACTTCAAGGAGCTCGAGCGCAAGGAGTGGGTGCCGGACGCGCACGCGCACCGGCACTTCAAGACGTACGGCGTCGACGCCGAGGGCGACGGCATCACCGGGCGCCGGGTGCTGATGTGGAACGACGACGTCGAGATCTCGCTCTGCCGCCCGAAGGAGCAGATGGACTACTTCTTCCGCAACGGCGAGGGCGACGAGATCGTGTTCGTGCACGAGGGCACGGGCACGCTCGAGACGATCTTCGGGGACGTCCCGTACAAGGAGGGCGACTACATCGTCATCCCGCGCGGCACGACGTACCGCTTCGAGCCCGAGGGCGAGCAGCGCTATCTCGTGTTCGAGAGCCCGGGACAGATCGAGATCCCGCGGCGCTACCGGAACCAGTACGGGCAGATGCTCGAAGGCGCGCCGTACTACCACCGCGACATCCATGCGCCGACGGAGCTGAACACGCACCGGGAGAAGGGCGAGTTCCCCGTGAAGGTGCGCGTGCGCGGCGGCTACCAGACGTACGTCATCGACTACCACCCCTTCGACGTCGTCGGCTGGGACGGCTACCTCTATCCGTGGACGTTCTCCGTGCACGACTTCGAGCCCATCACGGGGCGCATCCACCAGCCGCCGCCGTCGCACCAGACGTTCCAGGGCCGGAACTTCGTGATCTGCTCGTTCTGCCCGCGCAAGCTCGACTTCGATCCCCTCGCGGTGCCGATCCCGTATCACCACTCGAACCTGCAGTCGGAGGAGATGATCTATTACGTCTCCGGAAAGTTCGGGTCCCGGCGCGGCGTCGACGTCGGCTCGATCACGCTGCATCCGTCGGGGCTCCCGCACGGGCCGCAGCCGGGCCTCGCGGAGAAGTCGATCGGCACGCACGAGACGCACGAGCTCGCAGTGATGTGCGACACCT
>MNJC01000067.1 GCA_001920085.1 Actinobacteria bacterium 13_1_20CM_4_69_9 | reverse complement strand
AGCCGTTCTTCATCGGCGGCATGTCGAGTGCGTGCGGCACGTGGTAGTCGTAGAAATTGGGCGTCAGCAGGTTGCCCTCCTCGTCGTAGGTGAAGATCTCGTGGGTCGCTGCGCCGAGTGCCTGCGCCGTGGCACCGTGCACCTGCCCCTCGACGATCTGCGGGTGGATCCGGTTCCCGCAGTCGTCGACCGCGGCGTAGTCGACGATCTCGTAGACGCCGGTCTCCGGGTCGACCTCGAGGGCGCACGCATGGATCTGCGTCGCGTACGTGAGCGTCAGGTTGCCGTACTTCCGGTCGAGGTCGGGCTTCTGGAACGGCGGCCGGTACACGTAGCGGACGTTCAGCGTGATGTCGAGGTCTTCCGGTAGCCCGGCGTTGTTCGCGTTGAGGATCGCGCCGAGCGCCATGAACGGAAGCGCAGCCTCGGGATTGCCCTTGATGCGCGCCTGCCCCTCGGCGAGCTCGATGTCGTCGGGCGTCGCGCCGTCGAGTTCCAGTACGTGTCGTGTCCGGCGCGGACATTCACGTCGTCGGGCGTGCAGCCCAGGATGTCGGCGACGACCTGGGAGGTGGTCGTCGCGTGACCCTGCCCCTGAGGGACCGTGCCGAGCGTGACGACGACCTCCCCGAAGATGTCGAGCTTGACGGTGGCGCCCTCGTTGTTGCCGGAGAACTGCAGGTCGGGGTTCAGGATCATCGACTGGCCGAAGTTGTTCGTGCCGGAGTCGAGCGTCGAGCCGATCCCGATCCCGAACAGCTTCCCGCGCGACTCCGCGTCGCGGCGGCGCTCCTCGAGCGAGTCGTAGCCGATCAGATCCAGTGCGATGTCGAGGCAGCGCGCGTAGTCGCCGGAGTCGTAGATGCAGCCGTTGGGCGTCTCGTACGGGAACTCCTCGTGCTTGACGTAGTTCTTCTTGCGCACCTCGACGGGATCCAGCCCGAGCTCGCTCGCGACGATGTCGACGATCCGCTCGGTCAGCCAGAGGTGCTGCATGCGGGAGTAGCCGCGGTTCGGCGCGACCGGCGACTTATTGGTGCAGACCTGTGTGAAGTCGACCCGGACGTTCCGCCAGCGGTAGCACCCCGGCGTCACCTGCGCCCAGATGATGCAGCCGAGGGGCTCGTACCGCGGGAATGCCCCGCAGTCGTCGATCGCCTTCACGGAGAAGCCGAGCATCGTGCCGTCGGCCTTCACGGGCACGGTGACGTCGAGGAACGTGCGCTCGTTCCCGTGCGTGTTCGCGGTGTGCTGGTCGGTGCGCCATTCCGTCCATTGCACGGGACGGTTGAGCTTGCGCGCGAGCAGGCAGCACGCGGTGAACTGCGGGTGGAGCGTGATCTTGTTGCCGAACCCGCCGCCGATGTCCTGGCTGACGAAGCGAAGCTTGTCGATCCCGACGCGCAACGCGGGCGCCATCCAAATCGCCCCCACCCCGGGCATCTGGTGGTTGCCGTAGATCGTCCACTGCCCGGTGCCGCGGTTGTACTCGACGAGGCAGCCGGAGCACTCGAGCGGCGTCGACGAGAAACGGTCGAAATGGAGGCGCTCGATCTTGACCACATGGTCCGCCTCCGCCATCGCGCCCTCGAAGTCGCCCCAGTCGAACGTCCCCGACCACACGGTGTTCGAGCCGGCGTCGTCGTGGAGCACCACCTCGTCCGCGAGCGCCTGCTCGCCGTCGAGGACGAGCGGAAGCGGCTCGTATTCGACCTCGACGAGCTCGGCGGCGTCGCGGGCAAGGTCGCGCGTCCGCGCGACGACGGCTGCGACGGGATCGCCGACGTGCCGCACCTTGCCGACCGCGAGCGCGTAGTCCTTGATGTGCGCGCCGGGCGGCGTGGAGAGCTCGAAGAACGGGTCGGTGAGGATCGCAACCTCGTCGCCGGTCAGCGTCCCGTAGACGCCGTCGAGCTCGAGCGCCTTCGCGACGTCGACCGCCTTGATCCGCGCGTGCGCATACGGGGACCGCACGAAGTGGACGAAGCCCATCTCGTGGCGCTTGATGTCGTCGAAGAACACCCCCTCGCCCTGGACGAGCCGCTTGTCCTCCTTGCGCGGGATGTTCTGCCCGATGAAGCCGGGCCGCGTCTCCCCCTCCTCGACGACGAGCGGTCGTTCCGGAGTGACGGTCGTCTCGGTCATTCGGTCGCGGCCTTGATCGCGTCGACGATGTTGACGTAGCCGGTGCAGCGGCAGAGGTTCCCCTGGATCCCCTTGCGGATCTCGTCCTCGCTCGGACGCGGGTTGGCGCGCAGCAGAGCCGTCGCGCTCATGAGCATGCCGGGCGTGCAGTATCCGCACTGCAGCGCGTGGTGGTCCGAGAACGCCTGCTGGAGCCCGTTCAGCTCCCCGTCGCGTGCGAGGCCTTCGACGGTCTCGATCTTTGCGCCGTCGGCCTGGACCGCGAGCATCATGCAGCTCTTGAGCAGGACGCCGTCGACGATGACGGAGCAGGCGCCGCAGTTGCCGGTGTCGCACCCGATGTGGCTGCCGGTCAGGTCGAGGTCGTCGCGTAGGAAGTGGATCAGCAGCTTCCGCGGCTCCACGTCGCGCTCGTAGGTCTCGCCGTTGACCGTGACCTTGACGTCCATCAGCTCTTCCCCCGCGCTTGGGCAACGGCACGGACGGCCACGACTTCCGCGAGGTGGCGCCGGTAGTCGGCCGATGCATGCACGTCGGAGGGCGGGTCGAGGTTCGCGCCCTGCAGCGCCGCCCGGACGGCGTCCTCCTCTACGGAGTCCGTCTTCAGGAGCACCGGAACGGCGTCGACGCAGCCGAGCGCGACCCGTGCGCCGCCGTTGACCGACGCCGCCGCGTTGACGATGCAGGTGCCGTCCTTGCCGATCGCGACCGAGGCGAAGCCGTCTCTCTTCCCGGGCGGGACGCTGATCCTGGTGAGGAGCTCGCCCGGGCCGGCGGCGGTCATGTAGACGCCGAGGAAGAATTCCTCCGCAGGGACCGTCCGTTCGCCGCCCGGGCCGGTGATGTGCATCGTCGCGCCGAGCGAGACCATGAGCGGCGGTAGGTGGTTGGTGGGATCGTTCGAGCAGACGTTGCCTCCGACGGTGCCGCGGTTTCGCACCTGCACGTCGGCGATCTGGGCGCAGACCTCGCCGAGGATCGGACGCGCCCGGGCCTCGGCCGAGCCGATCACCTCCGAGTACGTGACCATCGCGCCGATCGTGACCGTGCCGTCGGAGCCGAGGTCGATGCCCTTCAGCTCGTCGAGGCCGTTGAGGTCGACCAGGGCGTCCGGAGAGGCCGCTCTGGCCTTCATGACGTTGATCAGGGTCTGCCCGCCGGCGAGGGCACGGGCACCTTCCTGGTCCGAAAGAAGGCGCACGGCTTCCTGGACGCTCGCCGGACGAGCGTACTCGACCTCCCGTAAGAGCATGCGCTATTCAGTGCAGAAAGCCCTGCACAGGTCAAGAAACAACGGGCACGTGTCCGATTCTTGTCATTTGGCCAAGGTTCTCCTAGGCTGGCCGCAGGCCCTCGCTCGAGCGAGGGGACGAGGAAAGGGGAAAACGATGGGCAGGATTTTGGCAGGCGCCGCACTCGGCGCTGCACTTGCCGCACTCGTCTTTGTCGCCGCCGGCTTCGCGCACAGCGAACGAACGACGTCGGTCGCGTCACGCGCGGCAGTGACGCCGGCGCAGTTCAACGCCTTGAAGGCGCGGGTCACAAAGGTGGAGAAGGCAACCGGAGCGCTGGCGAGTTACACCGTCAACTGTCTGTTCAAGTACGTCGGCGTCGCCCGGTACGGGACGCCGCCGAACGGCGGCTACGTCTACGACACCGACAACAACCCTGCCAACGGGCAAGCGCTTACAACTGCCCTCGACGTCACCGACACAGGCGAGACACCTTCGTTCTACGTCCCGGCGACGACGAACACACAGTGTCTGTCGTCTGGGGCGCTCCGACGCGATCTTGGAATCAGGCGATCGGGACTGATGTCTTCGCGCGGCTTCACACGGGTGCTAATCATTCGATCCGCCTCGTACGGATCGAAGTAGAGCGACATAGGTCGGGCGGAGCGGGCGGCCCCGCTCCGCCCTCGGCTGCAGCTCCCCAGGTTGGACTCGAACCAACAACCCTCCGGTTAACAGCCGGATGCTCTGCCAATTGAGCTACTGGGGAAGGCGCGCGTCAGTTTAGCCCCTGAGACGCGAATCCACTTCCTCGTTCAGGCCGAGCTGGAGCTTGAGCTAAAGCCTCGACGACGGTCAGCCGATGGGCCCACCATGTCACTTCTTCTGCCTCTCCTCTTCTGGGGTGGCGCGATCTTCGTGGGCCACAAGGTGGGTGAGCCGAAGCATCGCGCCGGCTGGTTGTGGGGATTGCTGCTCGGCTGGGTCGGCGTGATCATCGTCGCCTGCCTAGGGCCGGCCGGCGAAGCCCGGCGCTGATCCTTAGTCGAGCGCGTCAGCGCGAGATCGGCTGCGCCGACGCGAGCTCTTCGATCGCGGCGCGGATCCGTGCGAGCGTCGCCTGCAGCTCGAGCGTCCGCGCCGGGTCCGCGTCCGCCAGCTCGCGGCGAATGCGCCGCTCGCGCAGCCTCAGCAGCAGCTCTTCGGCCGTGCGGGCGTCGATTCCCTCGGACGCGGCCCGAGCGTCGAGCTCGGGATCGAGCTCGCCTCCCGCGACGAGCTGCTCACGGAGCTGCCGGTGCTCCTCGGAGTCGAAGTGCTCGGGACCGAGCTCCGCAAGGATCGGCACGAGCGAGCGGTGCGCCGTGACACCGGCGAGAGCGTGCCGCTCGAGACGCGCACCGGCGTCGAGCAACCGAGGCGACACCTGTCCTGTCGTCGGCGAAGCGACGCGTGGCGCAAGCCCGGCCTGCGTTTCCTTCGGAAGGTCGAGCTTGTCGGCAGCGAAGCGGATCGCGTCCTGTCGCTGCGGCGAGTCCTCGAAGCGAGCGAGCACGTCTCGCACGCGGACGAAGGCCTCCTGACGATCGGCCGCACGCTCGATCTCGATGCGCGTCCGATAGAGCAGGTAGCTCTCGGCGGAGCCGAGGCGCTGCTCGAAGCCGTCGGCGAGATCTGCCGGATCGAGTCCGGGCGGCAGCGCGACGACGTGCACCTCGAAGCCCTGCGCAGCGGCGAGCTCCATTCCGCGCAGTGTGGCCGCTTCGCCGGCCGCGTCGCCGTCGAAGCACAGCCAGAGTCGTTTCGTCAGGCGACCGAGCTCCTTCAGCTGACGATCCGTGAGCGCGGTGCCCATCGACGCGACTACGGGCTCGACGCCGGCTTGGCGCAACGCGAGCACATCGGTGTTGCCCTCGACGACCACGGCACGCTCCTGCTTGGCGATCGCCGCGCGCGCGCGGTCGAGCCCGTACAGCATGTCGCCCTTGCGAAAGAGCTCTCCTTCGGGCGAGTTCACGTATTTTGCGCGCATCGGATCGTCCTCGCGCAGCTTGCGCGCCTGGAACCCGAGCACGCGGCCGCGGGCATCTGCGAGTGGAAAGAGCAAGCGGCCGGAGAAGTAGTCGTTGCCGCGGCGGTTGACGAGACCGGCGGCGGCGAGCTCCTCCCGCGTGAAGCCGCGCTCGAAAGCCTTGCGTGCGAGCGTCGTGCCGCCGAGCGCGAGACCGAGGCGGTACTCGCGGCACACCTCCTCGTTCAGACCGCGCCCGGCAAGGTAATCGCGCGCAAGCGAGCCCGCCTGAGAGTCCCAGAGGTACCGCTCGTAGAACGTCGCCGCTGCGTCGAGCAGCTCGAGGAGGCGTTCGCGCCGGCGGCGCCGCGCATCTTGCTCCGGCGTGGTCTCCTCGTACTCGATCTGCACGTTGAAGCGGTCCGCGAGCCACTCGACCGCGCCGGCGAAGTCCAGCTGCTCGGTCTCGCGCACGAACGTGATGACATCGCCCTTCGCGCCGCAGCCGAAGCAGTAGTAGAACTTCTCGACGGGGTTCACCGAAAAGCTCGGCGTGCGCTCCTCGTGGAACGGACACCGCCCGACGTATCGCGGCCCGGCCTTGCGCAGCTGCGTGCGGCCGCTGACGACCGCGACGACGTCGGATGCCGCCTTCACCTCTTCGACCGACGTGTCCTTGATCAGTGCCATCGCTACCCCAGCTCCGCGACGTACGTGAGTGCGAACCGGTCGGTCATGCCGGCGATGAAGTCGACGATCTGCTCCGGCTCGTCCCCGCCCGCGACGAGGTGCTCGAAGATGCGTCGAATCGCCGCGCGCGCGCGCTCCTGCTCGAGCCGTGCGTGCGGACCGAGGTAGACGCGCTCGAACATGAACGACCGCAGTGCGAGCATCGCACCACCGATCTCCGGGCTCTGGACGATGTCGCCCGTGCGCTGGGAGCTCTCGACGAGATCGTGCACGAGCGTGTCGATGCGGTCGGAGCCGCGCTCGCCGAGCAACGCCACGTCGTCGTGCGGCAGATCGGGAGGGTCGAGGATGCCGAAGCGCACTGCGTCGTCGATGTCGTGGTTGATGTACGCGACGCGGTCGACGATGCGGACGATCTTGCCTTCGAGCGTCGCGGGCTCCTGCTCCCCGGTGTGGGTCAGGATGCCGTCACGCACCTCGGCGGTCAGGTTGAGCGATTCCGCGATCTCGAGCGAATGCTCGTTGTGGCGGAAGCGGCGGCCAAAGTGGTCCTGCAGCGCCCGATCGAGCGCGTCCTCGCCGGCGTGGCCGAACGGCGGATGCCCCATGTCGTGGCCCAGACCGATTGCCTCGACGAGATCCTCGTTGAGCCGCAGCGCCCGGGCGACGCCGCGCGCGATCGCCGTCGTCTCCAGCGGCAGCCGTCCTCGTCGCGGAGACGACCTCGCGTCTCGTACGACTGCACGGCGAGGGGCGACAGCCAGCGCTGCTCGTGCTCGCGCATCTGCGCCTCGAAGGCGCCGGCCACCGTTCCTGCAACTTCCGCCATGCAGTTCAGGCTAGATGATGGTCGGGACGGTTCCGCCGTCGGCGCTCCACGCCGACCCGGTCACGTAGGACGATCTCTCCGAGCACAGAAAGCAGATGACCGCGGCGATCTCCTCGGGCTCGGCGAGGCGCCCGAGCGGCTGGCCCTTGCCAACCGCTTCCAATACTTCTAGACGCGTGTTATTAGAGCGCGCCGCCTGCTGGTCGGCGAGGCCGCCTTCGCCGAGCCAGGCGCCGGTCGCCGTCGGACCCGGCGCGACCGCATTGCAGCGGATGCCGTCTTTCGCGTACAGGTCCGCGACGAGCCTCGAGAGCGAGAGGACAGCGGCTTTCGTCACGGAGTAGTTCGGCATTCCTGTCGAAGGGCGCTTGCCTGCGGTCGACGAGACGTTCACGATGACCCCGCGGCCGGCCCGACGCATGCCGGGAAGGACCGCGCGGATGCAGCGGACGTAGCTCATGACGTTGAGCTGCCACATCGAGTCCCACTGCTCGTCGGTCAGCTGGTCGAACGCGGCCTGGTACGCCTCGCCCACATTGTTCACGAGACAGTCGACCTGACCCGCTTCCGCGACGAGCCGTTCGGCCGCCTCTGGTGTGGCGAGGTCGGCGGCGATTCCGGCGGTCGCGCCGGCCTCCTCCTTCGCGCGCTCGACGCGCTCGCGATCGCGGCCCGTCACGATCACGCGCCCACCCTCGACCGCCAGCATCCGAGCGGTCTCGAGGCCGATCCCGGTCGTCGAGCCGGTGACGAGGCACGTGCGGTCGCGCAGGCCGAGATCCATCGGGCGCTAGCCTAGAGCGTCCTGTGACCACCCTCTTGCTCGTCCGCCACGGCGAAACCGACTGGAACCGCGAGGGCCGCTGGCAGGGCCACTCCGACACGCACCTCAACGAGCTCGGCCGCGAGCAGGCCGCGCGGGTCGCCGCCGAGCTCGACGGCGTGGACGTGATCTATTCGAGCGACCTCGCTCGCGCGAAAGAGACCGCGGACGTGGTGGCGCGCCGGCTCGGGCTCGACGTTCTCGTCGACGAGCGGCTGCGCGAGCGGTCGTTCGGAGCGTGGGAGGGCAAAACGGGCTCCGAGATCGAGGCCGAGTTCCGCGATGCGCATGCCCGCTGGCTGGCCGGCGAAGGCCCCGGCGCCGACGACGCCGAGCCGTTCGCGGACTTCGGGGCCCGGGTCGAGGCGTTCCTCAGGGACGTGCTGGCGCGCCATCCCACCGAGACCGTGCTGGTCGTGGCCCACGGGGGCTCGATCCGGGTCATCCATGCCCTCGCGAGCGGGCTCGACTACGTCCGAGACCACCGGTCGATCCCCGGCGTGGCGAATTGCACGGTGGCCAAATACGCCTCTAGGGAGGGAAAATTCGCGCCGATAGACTGAGCGGCCGGTGGAGGACTACACGAACAAGTACAAGGGCGAGCAGGTCGAGGTCGCCCTCTTCGGAGGGGAATACCAGGAGGGTGTCCTGACCGCCTACTGCTACGTCGAGGACGTCGCCCACATCGAGCTGAACGGGCATATCCTCGTCCCCCTGCAGAACATCGCATCCCTCCACTGTTCGAGCCGCTGCGACGCGCCGGACGACGATTGGCCGCCGCGCGGGCTCGAGCAGGAAGACGGCCAGTAGGGTTCGGCCCGTGTCGGGCCGGCTCGTCGTCATCCGGAACGTGCTGAAGGCCTGGGCGCTGCTGGTCGGCGCCTGCGCCGTGTTCGCGCTCATCGGCTGGGCGCTCGGCGGCTACCGGCTCCTGTCGATCTTCGTGTTCTGCGGGGCGCTCCTTGCCGGGGCGCTGTACTGGTATGCGGACCGCGTTGCGTTGGGCCTCGTCCGCGCACGCGAGCTGCCGGTCGGGGAGTTTCCGGGCCTGCACTCGACCCTCGAGCGGCTCGCTGCGATCGCCGGCGTGATGAAGCCGAAGCTCTACCTGATGGAGGACGGGCTCCCGCGAGCCCTCGCAACCGGGCGCGGGCCGCGCGGCTCGACGGTCGCGGTGAGCGCGGGCCTGCTGACAGCGGCGGCGCCAGCCGAGCTCGAGGCGGTGCTGGCGCACGAGTTGGCCCACGTCCGGAACCGCGACGTCGTCGTCGTGACGTCGGTCGTCGTGGTGGCGGCGACACTGCTCGAGCTGAGCCGTGTCGGCGGCTGGTTCTCGCGAGCGCTCCTCTTCGTGCTCGGCCCCCTGGCCTCGGCGTTCGTGCACCTGCTGCTCTCGCCCAAGCGTGAGTTTCTCGCCGACGAGACTTCGGCCGCGATCTGCGGCTCGCCGCATCCCGCCGGTCGGCGCGCGGGTGCGACGGTTGCGCGAGCTCGACCCGGACTGGCGCGAGAAGCTTCGCGCGGCATGAAGATCCAGGAACGCGAATACCGGGAGCGAACAGCCCGCCTCGCGGCGTATGCACGCGAGCAGGGGCTCGACGGAGTCGCACTGTTCGACCCGGCATACGTCCTGTACTACGTCGGATTCGCGTTCGTCCCGACCGAGCGGCCGATGGCGTTCGTGCTGAATGCGGACGCCGAGGGCGGAATGCTCGTGCCGCGTCTGGAGCGCGAGCACGCGCAGGCGAATGCGCTCGTCAGCGAAGTCGCCGACTATCCGGAGTATCCGGGCGAGGCCCACCCGTCAGAGGCGTTGCGCTCGCTGCTGGGCAAGCTCGGGTTGGAGCGGGTCGGCGCGGACCACGACGGATATCCCTGGGTCCTGGGCTATCGAGGCCCGACGCTGACCGACCTGCTCGGGGCTGCGCCGGTGAAGATCACCGCTTTCGTCGAGGATCAGATGGCGATCAAGAGCCCGGCGGAGATCGAGCTCATCCGCGAGAGCGCGAAGTGGGGCAACCTCGCGCACGTGCTGCTGCAGCGGTACACGCGGCCGGGACTGACGGAGGTCGAGGTCTCGCAGCGCGCGACGAACGAGGCGACGCTCGCCATGCTGGACGCGATCGGACCGATCTACCGCGCGCAGAACGCGTTCTTCGAGGGGGCGTCGGCCGGCTATCGAGGACAGATCGGCCGCAATGCCGCCATCCCCCACTCGCTGACGGCGAACATCGCCTTCCGGGAAGGTGACGTGCTCGTGACGGGCGCGAGCGCGCCCGTCTGGGGCTACCTGTCCGAGCTCGAGCGGACGATGGTGATCGGCGAGCCGGCGGCCGAGCAGCGCGTGATGTTCGACCACATGGTCGCGCTGCAGGACATCGCCTTCGAGGCGATCAAGCCCGGTGCGAGGTGCTCCGACGTCGACCGAGCCGTGCGGGCGTACTACGACGAGCACGGGCTGTGGGACTACTGGAAGCACCACGTAGGCCACTGCATCGGGCTTCGCTACCACGAAGGGCCGTTCCTCGACATCGGCGACGACACGGAGATCGAGCCGGGGATGGTGTTCACCGTCGAGCCTGGCCTGTACGCCGCCGGCCTCGGCGGGTTCCGGCATTCGGACACCGTCGCGGTGACGGAAGACGGGGTCGAGTTCCTGACGTACTACCCGCGGGATCTCGATTCACTGACCCTGCCTGCGTGAGCCGCGTCCGACGAATCGCCGAGCCGGTCGAGCGGAGGCTCATGGAGCGCCGCGTCGCAGCCTTCCACCGGCTCTACTTCGAGGCGCACGGACGCACTTGGAAGAACACGCAGTGGCTCGGCGTGCGGGCGTACAAGAACCCGCTCGACCTGTGGATCTACCAGGAGCTCGTGTGTGCGGTGAAGCCGCAGCTGATCGTCGAGACCGGCACCGCCTGGGGCGGCAGTGCGCTGTTCCTCGCGACGGTCTGCGATGCGATCGGCAGCGGCGAGATCATGACCATCGACACCGTCGTGCGGTCCGACCGCCCTCGGCACGACCGCATCACGTACGTGGAGGGATCGTCGACGGCGCCGGAAACGCTCGAGCTCGTGGTGCGCCACGCGGATCGAGCCGCGCCGGTGATGGTGTTCCTCGACTCCGATCACAGCCGCGACCACGTGCTCGAAGAGTTGCGTGCGTATGCCGACGTCGTGACGCCGGGGAGCTACCTCGTCGTCGAGGACACGAACCTGAACGGCCATCCCGTCGAATCCGGCTTCGGGCCTGGGCCGATGGAGGCGGTGCATGCGTTCCTCGCGGAGCGCCAAGACTTCGCCGTCGACATCGACCAGGAGAAGTTCTTTCTGACGTTCAACCCGTCGGGGTACCTGCGCCGGGCGTCAGGGCAATGACGCAGCGGGTGTAGTCCGGCCGCCGCGCGGGGACATCCCGAGGATGAACGCGCTGTACCCTTTCCTCGCCGTGCGCGATACGGATGCAGCGATCGCGTTCTATGCGGAGGCGTTCGGCGCGACGGTGCGCGAACGGGTCGAGGGACCGGGCGTCGTCGTCGCAGTGCTCGAGATCGACGGAATGCCGTTCGGCGTCGCGACGGAAGCACCGAATCTCGGCACGCCGAGCCCTGAGACTGCAGGCGCGACCACCGTGCGCGTGTCGCTGCATGTCGACGATCCGGACGCGGCGGCGGCGCGCGCGATCGCGGCGGGCGGAAAGGAGATGTTTCCTGTCGCCGACCAGCCGTACGGCTTACGGCAGGGGCGCGTCGTCGATCCGTTCGGCCATCACTGGCTGATCGCGGACGGCGTCTAACCGCGCGGCAGCGCGCGCTCGACCGCAGCGATGGGAATGAACCGGGCGATGCCCCGCCCACCGGCGTTGTATGCATAGGCGACGCCGGTGGCCTCGATCTGGGCGTCGACGATCGAGCCCGTAGTCTCGGCGAGGACGACCGACCGACCGGTCTTCAGATCGACGGCGTACACGACGTGATCCGAATGCATGACCGCAATCCCGTAGTCCACGTCGAGGCCGTGGACGTCTGGACGAACAGTCCACTTGCCCATGCGTGTCTGCGTCCGCAGCGAATACGCCTCGAGTCGGGCGCGCCGAAGAACGACCAACTCGTGCCCGGACAGCGCGAGGCTATCGGCGTGACCAACTCGGAGCGTCTGCAACAGTCGGCCGCGGACGCCGCGTACCTCGGCGGTGCCGTCGTCCCATAGGACGGCGACCCGGGCACCGTCGACGGCAAGCTGCTCCGGCGACCCACGTCGCGACGCTACATCGATCGGGCGGAACCGGCCCGAGATGACCGCGATCTCGGCTGTGCCGCGCATTTCCCGCTCGTGGCGCGCAATTGCGAATGCGAGAGTTTTGCC